>NZ_DVEA01000124.1:0-2603 GCF_015295965.1 Thermoleptolyngbya sp. M55_K2018_002 | reverse complement strand
CCCTTCTCCCCGCTTGGGAGAAGGGGTTGGGGGATGAGGGCAGCAAGTTGGCTATCTCAAGCATGTCAGTGCCCAAACAGGGGTTAGCCTGAGGAACTCTATTTGATCTCTATCCCTAGAAGCCGCGCAAACGCTTCTCTAGCCATCCAACATCGCCAATCCAAAATCCAAAATCCCAAAATAGAGGCTACTTGGGGAAGTTGGGCAGGTCAATGGCGGCCAGGGACGACAGCTTCTTGGATGGGCGCGTGGGGTAAACCACGGGCGCAAGGTTCGCTGCGGCTTCGGGATCTGTCGCTTCAGGATTACTGCGATCCGGGCGAGCCGGAGCCGCAGACTCTGCTGCCGTAGCAGCCCAGCGATGGGTTTCAAAGGGCATGGTCAGCAATTTGGGCTGCACGGACACCGGTCGGGGCGGCATGGGGGGAATCGGTGCCGAAGCAGCAGAGCGAGATACCGAATTGTCCGACGGGGGCTGGAGTTGGGATTCCTCAGCGCCATGCAGCGCGGGGGATGGCGTGTTTGGGGAGGGGTCGTCTGCTGGCTGCGTCGGATGGATTTCGCCATCGGGGGCGATCGCCTCGGTCGAAAGCGCCGCCAACTGGTCGATCAGCCCTGCCTGCACCAAGTCTTCGGCAGAGACTTCCACCAGCTTTGCCAGGTCTTGCCAGAGGCTCGTTTCTGCATTTGGGTCAGTGCTGGGAGCGCTGCCGACTTCGTTTACCAGGTCGGTGAACTCTCGGAACAGAGAGCGCACATTGTCCGCAACCGAAAGTTCAGCCGCCGAAAGTTCAGCCGCCCGCAGTTCCGCACTGGCTTGTGGGTTCAGTTCCAAAGCAGCCGCGTTCGTGGGGTCTAGCGCTGGCGACGCACCGGCCGCCGCTGGCGTTGAGTGGCTTGCTCCTGCTCCAAATTGAAACGCAATGACGTTCGTCGTCACCGTTGCAGCATCGCCATCTTCGTCCAGAGGAGCGACAGATTCCGTCCCCTCGGCATTAATCAGGTCTGAATCAGTCCCTTCTTGAGCAATCCCTCCTTGAGCAAGGCTAGAACCTGGCAGGGACACACGGCCCTGTTCCGCTTCGTTAGACAAAAGGGCATTGGGCAAAAGGGCATCTGCGGAAACCACATCACCCAGCCACGCCGCCGTTTCCTCCGCATTTTCGGGCTGGTTGGCTAATACATTGACCAGCTTGGGGGGAACTGTTGATTCGGCGGATTCTGCTGACCACGGGCGGATCGTCGCCGCTTTGGGCAACATCGACGGAGCCGAGAGCAGTTCGGCGGCAGGAGGGGCCTGCCAAGGCTGAGGCGTGGACTGTGGCGTGGGCTGGGCGATCGCCCCTCCGGGTGTATCCAGCAGGGCTGCCGGAACCTCCAAACAACGCTCCAACGCCGCCTTGAACTGGAGCGTATAGCGCTGTTGCCGCTGGAGCCGCGTTTGCAAGTCTCGAACTAGGGCCTCGCTATGAGCCAGCCGCTGCGCCTGCTCTTCGTAGCGCTGCTGGGCTAGCTGATTCTCTTGCTCAAGCTGCGTAATCCGCTCTCGGCTCAGCGCTAGCTCCTGGGTTACGGTTTCTGCCAACACCTGCTGTCGATGGCTAAGCTGCTGGGTCGCTTCCAGTTGCTCCGTAAGCTGAACAATTTGTTGCTCCAAGGGCTGAATGGTGGCCTGCACCTGATCAGCGGCGATCGCCGTTGCCGCACGAGCCTGCTGCTGTTCTAGGGCATCCTCCAGCATCGACACGCGATCCAGCAGCGCGTTGTTGCATTGGTTCAGTTCTTGAATCAGGCTAATCAAATCGGCAACGTTGGGAGAAGCGGCCTCCGGTTCGCTGGCGGCTGGAGCCACCACATCCCAACTGGGGCGCTCTGGAACAATGCGGCGCGTGGTCGGCGGCACTGATTGACCCGATTGAGGCGCTGCATTGGGCGAAGTATTGGGCGAACTAGGATTGCGAGATTCGGTATTGCGCTGGGGCTGGATAAAATGCGATCGCCCCGGCTGCGGCTGACCCAACTGCGGCTGACCCGGCTGCGGCCGACCCAACTGCGGACTCGCTGCCTCGCCCTGTACCGCCTCGCCGTATACAGACTGCCGCTCGATCGCGTCTGCGCTGATGGCGTTTGGAAAATTCACAGGCTGCCACTCTTCCCAAGACCCGATCGTGGACGATGCTGCCTCAGGGTTAGAAACAGTCGGAACATTACTCGGAACATGATGAACACGATTCGGAACGTCCGGGTCTGCGGGCGCAGATTCTGGTGCGGCTTCTACGGGCGGCTCCGTCGAAAACTCTGCCCAGCCCGCAAACCAGCTTGAAGGGGAGGGCGGATTTGCCGAGTTTTGGGCTTGTTCGTTTTGAGAAGAGTTTGGCTCGCTCATCGATTTGACCTGGCAGGGCGGGAGGCATTAAGTCAGACTTACTCTTGTTAACACAGAAATCGGAGTTGAGAACGATTTTTTTACCAGGTTAGCGCCAGAATACTTCCCTGGAGTGATATCGCTGGAATCCGAGATATCATTATTCACCAATATGACCGAATTGGGCGCATCCCAGTTATGCAAGTTTGCCCTCATCCCCCAGCCCCTTCTCCCAAAA
>NZ_DVEA01000071.1:0-14470 GCF_015295965.1 Thermoleptolyngbya sp. M55_K2018_002 | reverse complement strand
AGGCACAGCCCGTCCCACGGCCTGCGCCCGCTCCTGCGCCCGCCCCCGCCCCTGCCCCTGCGCCCATTCCTGGTTTGTGGTAGAGCCGCGCTGCGATTTTCGGAGGATGTGTTTCGCGTCAGCGTATTGCATCCAAGCCTGATAGGGGGGTGCATTACGACTACGCCTTGCTGCACCCTGCAACACGGTCTACCCACGCTCTACCAACAATCTCCCGATCTCCCCCTAACCCCGATTGCCTGCTCGTGTCAATCGGGGCTTGTTTTTTGTAGCAGAATTCAAGCATTGGACTGGTCATCCAAGCGCAATCCAAGCGCAATCCAAGCGCAATCCAAAATCCACAGGACTTACGCACTTGATAAGTGTTCTGGGTTTTGGATGATTTCTCGCGGCCTGCGCCCGCGAGAAATCATCCAACTGCGTAAGTCCTAATCCAAAATCGATACACCGAACTCAGTCCGAGTTATGCTGCAAGGTAAGGCGTGCTGGCACTCCTCCAACCCCCAGCCCCTCACCTTCCATTCCTATGTCTCTCCGTCTCCCCGATGCCCAAAACCTGTTGAGCGACCTGATCGCCCGCTACAGTCCCCGCGTGGACTATCTTTCGATTCGGCTAGAAGAATCGGAAGCCACCGACATTTTGCTGCGGGGGGGCAAGGTGGAAACCCTCAGCGAAGGCATTGCCGTGGGCGGGCAAGTGCGGGCTTGCTATCGGGGCGGCTGGGGCTTTGCCAGCTTCAATCGGCTGGAAACGCTGGTGGAGCGAATTGAAGAGGCGATCGCCGCGGCCCGGCTTGTCGGCGACGATGAAACCCTGCTGGCCCCGGTCGATCCTGTCCGCGATATCCGTCCCCTCGTGCTGGCAGGCACAGACCCGCGCCATGTCCCCCTCGCCCGCAAAAAGGAACTCTGTAGCCACTACGCCGACATTCTTCGCAGCGTAGACGATCGCATTACCACCACCTCCGTCCGCTATGGCGACAGCATTCAGCACATGCTGCTAGCGACTTCCGACGGCACGCTGATCGAGCAGTCTTGGGCGGATATGGAAATGCGCTTTGCCGCCACCGCCCGGAACGGCGAAACCGTGCAAACAGGTCGCGAAACCACAGGTTCCCGCAAGGGCTATGAAGACCTGGAAAACCTAGATGAACAGGTGCGTGGCGCAGCCCAGCGGGCCGTTCACGCCCTTTCGCTGCCCCCCGTCAAGGGCAATACCTATACCGTCGTCATTGATCCCATCCTGACGGGGCTGTTTGTGCATGAGGCGTTTGGGCATCTGTCGGAAGCCGACATGACCTACGAAAACCCTGATCTAATGGAAGTGATGACGCTGGGGCGACGGTTTGGCTCGCCAGAGCTACAAATTTTTGACGGCGCGGCCCCAGAGGGACATCGCGGCAGCTATGCCTACGACGATGAGGGCGTGCCCGCGACCACGACGCAATTGATCCAGGACGGCGTGCTGGTGGGGCGGCTGCACTCCCGCGAAACGGCGGGCAAGCTGGGTGAAGCGGCTACCGGAAACGCCCGCTGTCTGGACTATCACTATCCGCCCATCGTCCGCATGACCAACACCTGGATTGCCCCTGGCACTACGCCTGTCGCCGACCTCTGTGCCGATATCCAGGAAGGGGTCTACGCCCGCAACTGGATTGGCGGCATGACCAACGGCGAAATGTTTACCTTTACCGCAGGCGAAGCCTGGATGATCCGCAATGGGGAACTGGCGGAACCCGTGCGCGATGTGACGCTATCGGGCAACGTATTCACCACGCTGGCGGATATTGAGGCGATCGCCGACGATTTTCTGTGGGACGAGTCGGGCGGCTGCGGCAAGGGCGGTCAGAGCGGGCTACCCGTGGGCTGCGGCGGCCCCAGTCTCCGCATTCGCAATATCGTCGTCGGCGGTGAAGTGCCTGAAGAATAGGCCTGCGCACTAACCTAGTCCGCCAACTCAACAAGCTAATCCAGTCCGCTAATTCAGCAAGCTAACCCAATCAGCCAACCTAGCCAGTCAACCTAGCCAGTCAACCCAGTCGCTCAATCCCAAACGACGGATACCCGGTTCACTGTCTCTCGTAACCTCCCTTCGCTGTGTCTCAATCTTCCAACGCTCAATCTTCCGAAATTCAAGCCATCTTTAACCGCATCGCGCCCGTTTATGACTTGCTGAACGATGGGCTGAGCCTGATGTTTCATCGGGTCTGGAAGCGCATGACCGTCGGCTGGAGCGGCGCAAAACCGGGCGATCGCTGTTTGGATGTGTGCTGTGGCAGTGGCGATCTGGCGCGGCTGCTGGCGTGGCGGGTGGGCGCGACTGGCGAAGTCGTGGGGCTAGATTTTTCGGCAAACCAGTTGGCGATCGCCCAAGAGCGCACTGCCCAATCCTCCGTGCCGCTGAATGTCACCTGGGTCGAGGGCGACGCGCTGCATCTGCCCTTTGGCGACAACGAGTTTGACGCAGCTACGATGGGCTACGGTCTGCGAAATGTGGTGGATATTCCCAAAGCCCTGGCAGAACTGCATCGCGTGTTGAAACCCGGCGCATCGGTCGCCATTCTCGACTTTCATCGCCCCGACAGCCCGCAACTACAAGCCTTCCAGCAGTGGTATCTAGATACGCTAGTGGTTCCCGCAGCGGCTCAGTTGGGCATGAAGGACGAATACGCCTACATCTTCCCCAGCCTGGAGCGGTTTCCGCAGGGGCCAGAGCAAGTGCGGCTGGCAAAACAAGCCGGATTTGCCTACGCCGAACACCATGCGATCGCCGGTGGGCTGATGGGCGTGCTGGTCGCTACCAAGCCGCGCAATTGGTAAGTAGCCTGGGCGATCGCGGCTCTGAGGGTAGGATAGAAGAAACCCCTGCCGAACCCAGCCAAACGCTGGCCGGCTCAACCTGCAATCCAAAATCCAAAACCCAAAACCCAAAATCAGTCTCTCCCTAAACCCACCATGACTGCTGAATCTCCCAAGCCCAAACCTCCCATGCCGCCATTTGAGCCAGGAAACGCCAGCCGCATTCGGAATTTTCTGATTGCAATGGTGGCGATCGCCCTCAGCACGTCGATCTTCTTTGGGCTGCAATCGCCCAACGGCTCTAGCAAACTGGCGGCACTGGCCGAATCTGCGGTGCCCCTAGAGGAAGCGCTGGCCAATGACAAACCCACGCTGATGGAGTTTTATGCCAACTGGTGTACAAGCTGTCAGGCGATGGCGCAAGACCTGGGCGAACTGAAAGAAGAGTATGGCGATCGCGTCAATTTTGTCATGCTGAATGTAGACAACGACCGCTGGCTGCCAGAGATGCTGGCCTATCGAGTCGATGGCATTCCCCATTTTGTGTATTTAGATCGGCAGGGAGAGGCGATCGCCAGCATCATCGGCGAACAGCCCCGCGCCGTGATGGCTGCGAACCTGGAGGCGCTGTCGAACAATACCCCCTTGCCCTACGCGCCCGCCAGCGGTCAGGTTTCTAAAGTGAACACTGCCGCTGCCAAAGCTACACCCGACGACCCACGTAGCCACGGCAGCCAGGTAAATCGGGGTTAGGAGCAGGGTTAAGGGCGGGGTTAAGAATTTAGAAGGCACTGCCTTGGCGGTATGGGGCTAGAGGCGTTGCCGCTCAAGGAAAGCCCGTAATTTACAAAACTCAGCCCCAAAGCTCAGCCCAAAGAACTCAGCCCACAGGTAGAGTTTCGGTTTTCCGTCTTGCCAGCGGCGTGTCGAATGTCGCTACAATGGGGCTTAGTTCTACTGCGGCGTTGGTGACTGCCAATAACGTTTTATGATCTATGCTTCGACTAAACGGGAGTCGTGATGTCTCGATGGCAGTAGACTGAGCCTGTCTTGGCAACAAGCGTGTACTCAGAAACTTTAAATCGAGGCCGAGAGTCCCACCTGGATTTATCCAGGTCAAAAACTGAGGTAAGACGGCGTTGTGGGGAACTTTTAAGCAATTTTCAATCAAAATTCCTCTGTCTGCTGGGCGGGGGAATTTTTGTATGCAGGGCTGGGGAGCGTTTTGGGATGGATGATGTGCTGCAATGGTCAGCGGTGACGCTGGTGGGGCTGGTGCTGTGGGCATTGGCGATGGCCTCGCGGCGCAATATCGCTCGCTGGAGTGCCCGCGTTTCATCGGCTCGTTTGGGCGAGGCCGCAAGCCGTCTGGACTTGCAAACTGGCGCTTCAGTTCAAGAAGAAACAGCAACACCGACAACAGCACCGGACACCGCCATGCGGCTGACTTATCGAGGCGTGCCTTATCTGCGCTGGCGATAGGGAAAAAGCAAGGAAAACGCTCTCGCGGGCGATCGCCCCAGACTCTATCCCAACTGGCCCAAAACGATCTGGACGGCATCTCCAACCGCTAATCCCAACTGTTGTTGAGCATTGCCCTGGTTGCAGGCAATCTCGACATAGCCGTGGCTGCCAATCAGCGCCAGCAGGCTACCGGGGGCCGAGTCGGCATAGGTTTTGCAGCCAGGAATTGGGTGATATTGCTCCGCAAGACTAGCGGCAACGCCCACGCGCAGATTCCAGATGTATCCCAACACCGCAGAGCCGGGAATTGTGGTGATGGCGTTACCAAAATGGTCGATTGCCTGGATATGTCCTGTCAGAACTTGGTCCTCTCGGTTCCAGGGCGGCAGGTCGAGTTGAATCAGCGAATCGGGGGCGATCGCCCGTCCCAGTTCTGCCAAGGCCACACCGCTTGCCAGGTGAGCGCCCACGGGGGCAAACACATCGCGGCCGTGAAAGGTGGCGCTGGGGCTGGGCACACGCCAATAGGCGGGATTGGAGAGTTCCACCGCCGCCAGCACGGGACGATGCGCCAGCACACCGCCAAACAGGCCATTGTCTGGCCCCACAAGATAACCGTCTGACAACTGAAGCGCGATCGCCCGCCGCTGTCCACCCACCCCCGGATCGACCACTGCCACATGCACCGTGTCCGCCGGAAAATACGGGTAGGCCGTCATCAGATGAAAGCGAGCGGCGGCCACGTCCTGCGGCGGAATCTGGTGCGTCAGGTCGATGACCGTGAGCGTGGGGTTAATTTGGGCGATCGCGCCTTTCATCACTCCCACGTAAGTATCTGCCAGCCCAAAGTCGGTCAGTAGCGTGAGAATTCCCATCAGAATGAGGGATAACGTGAGGAATGGAATCAGGATAAAACTTATACACTAAGACTTTTTTGCAGGAACTTTGGAGGGGACTTTCAAAGTAGGGGAGCTTTCAAAAAGAGAACTTTAATTTGCTGGATTCAATTGCTGTTCAAGAGGTTAAAGAAACGTGCAAAAACTCTTAGGTAGTAACTCTCAAAATATTGTCGTTCTAAAGGCTGATGTGAAAGCGCTTGCTCAAAGGGGGATGAATTCAGACGCAGATTACATCTTGGTCGAAGATTTGTTCAGGATGGGGCACAAATCGGCCATGAAGCCTCGAACCTCGGTCATAAAGTCTCGGCCATAGACTCAAGCTTCTTGTATTGGAATATTTTCACCAAAGCAAAGCTCATAGCCGTCTGGGTCAGTGATGCGGATCTCGTTCATGCCGTAAAACGTGACAACGGTTTTGCCAACCACCATGCCGCTGTCGATCAGGTGGGCACGAACTCGCTCCACGCTCTCTGGGTAGAAATAAAGAACCACATCCCGAAACTCGCCCTCTGCGCGGTCGTCATTCGCATCGCGAGTCGTCACCATTAGCTCCACATCCTCATCTGCCTTAAAGCGGGCCCAAAAGGGCTTGCCGCCATTTTCCAGCAGACCCATCAACTGAAATCCAAGCGTTTGCGTATAGAAATGGATGCTGCGGCCGACATCGGCCACCGCCAGCATGGGCACCATGGACTGAAATTTCATACTTGTGTACACAAGCTCAACCTTTTCATCGTACAGAAGCACTAATTTAACTGTGGATAAAACTTCGTAAAGTAGTGTAAGCGAATGCGAAGGTCTTTGTTACGACGAAATTTGTTCGTTGTGTTAATGCCTTAGTCGCTCCAACAGCGTGGGCTAGACGCAATTTTTCAGCGGGCCGCCTGCTGTGATTTATTACTTCAATACATACTCCAATTTTCGCAACAGATTGGGGGAGTGATGGGAGCGTTTTACGTCAAGCTGCTATGCAGAAATATATGCAGAAACAGCAGTTTATTCTCTCTGCTGCACGGTCAATTCTCCTGTGTGGCGCGACGAATGAAATTGCCAGAAGCCTTGAAACCAGTTGACTGGCAATCCAAAATCCAAAATCGCGAATCTCTCCAAGCCGAGCGATCGCCCCTTTCCCTGCCTCCATCATCCCCAGATAGAATGAAGCTTTAAGGCGTTTGCCCCGTCCTCCTCGCTGCCTGCCTATGTTGCCCAGAGACGAATTGCTGAAGGGAATCGAAAACCGCGAAGTAGCGGTGCGCGTACTGGATCAGGCGGAGCAGGCGATCAAGACCTGGGAGGTGGTGTGTACGGATTTTCTGTCTCCCCCAGAACTGGCCGAGGCGCGGCAAATACTGGGGCGCTTGTCGGAGGTGCATCTGCTGGCGTGGGGCGGCTATCCGCAGGCCGAGCGACAGCGCGTGGCGATCGCCCGTCCCGAAATTCCCCTCGACGAAAGCCAGGTGGCGCTGGCGGCGCTGGATATTAACGGCAACTTCTTGTTTGATCCAGCGACCCACCGCGATTTCTTGGGGGCGCTGCTGGGCACGGGCATCGTGCGCGAAAAGGTGGGCGATATCCTGGTGCTGGGCGAACGCGGGGCGCAGGCGGTGGTCGTCCCCGACTTGGTGGAGTTTTTGGAAATGGGGCTGACGCAGGTGCGCTCGGTGCCTGTGAAAACGCGCCGATTGGACTTTGCTGCGCTAAAAGTCCGCGAACCCAAGAAAAAAGAAATCACCACCGTAGAAGCATCGCTGCGGCTGGATGCGATCGCCTCAGCAGGCTTTGGCATGTCGCGCAGCAAAATGGTGGATCTGATCAACGCGGGCGACGTGCGGGTGAACTGGAAAGAAATTACCCAGCCCAGCCACCCACTCAAGTCGGGCGATCTGGTGGCGATTCGCGGCAAAGGGCGGCTGGAGGTGGGAGAAATCACCGTCACGAAGAAGGATCGCTATCGTGTACAGATGACCCGGTTTATGTAGCGTTCATGTAGCGATTTGGAGGGCATGGTGCGGCGTGTGGGGGGCGCGCCGGGTTAATTAGCGCTTTCAGGATGGGTCTGAGGCGGGTCTGGAGCAATTCCGGGCGGGCGATCGCCCTGCAAGATTATCCTCCCTGCCTCGTTTCCCGCTACATTAAGAAAATGCCCCCAAGTCACGGATTCCTGAACTGTTCTTGAAGAGGATATTTGTTGAGATACTTGCAGAGATATTTGCAGAGATATTTGCGGATATAGGGTTCCTGTGAATTTGTCCAAGGCTGTTTTGGTGCAGTTTCCAGCCCTGTATTCCCGACTTTAGAGCTAAGGCTCTCACGATAGGTTCTGTCGGATCTACACACCTGTTTTACGTTAGTAGTTATTAGTAGTTATTTGGTATTCCTTGGTCAGGTACCGATCGGCAACACCGTTTAGTAAACGAGGCGATTGAGCGTTGGACGAGACTTTTCAGATTCACATTAACCGGATTGCCCGGATGACGCTGCCCGAAGCTCGCAAGACCCAGGTGCAGCACATTCAATCCTCTCCCAAGTTTTCGCTAAAGGACGGACAGGTGCAGCCGTCGCCGTTCCCTGGCTACAGCATCATCACGCCGCCCTGGGTCGATGAGACAGAAAACGGCGTGTTTTATGAACAATTGCAGGCGCTTCAGCAGCAGGTGTTGCAGCAGCTTGAGCCGGGGCTGCTGGTGCCTGTGCCGTCCGACAGCTTTCACATGACGCTGGCGGATCTGATCTGGGATAGTGCCTTTCACCATGCGGTTGAGGAAGATGCCGAGTTCGAGCCAAAATTGCGCGATCGCCTCCGCGTCCTGTTTGAACAGTTCCAGACCTCCATCGACGGCAGCCATCCTGTTTATTGGCAGGTGTTGGGGCTGATCGTCATGCCTCGTGCCGTGGGCGTGTGTCTGCTGCCCAAAGATGAAGCATCCTACCAGCGAGTAGTGGCGCTGCGCCGCTTGATTTATCAAGACCACGATCTGATCGCGCTGGGCATCGAGCAGCAGTATCATCTGACGGCTCACGTCACGCTGGGCTATTTTGGCAGTTTGCCCGATGCGCTCGACCGTGAAGCCCTGAGCGATCGCCTCAGCAAGATTAATCATGAATGGCTCGACGCGACCGATCCACAGCCGCTCTGGGTTCACCGCGCTGAACTGCGGAAGTTTGACGACATGACGCGCTACTATCGAGAGCCAGACTGGGCAGCCGTGAGTTTGTAATGAGTTTTTGATTTGTCATCAGTTTTTGAAAGGATAAAGGATTTTTGAAAGGATGAAGGATGAGCCTTGAGCCTTCTCCGTCCCTGCTAAATCATGCCATTGTGGAGCAGAGTTTTGCGGTCATCGACCGGGAAATGGGGCCCCACAGCTTCGACCCGGCGGAATATGCGATCGCCCGTCGGGTAATTCATAGCACGGCGGATTTCGAGTTCAAAGATTTGCTGCGGTTTAGTGAGGGGGCAATTTCAGGGGCGATCGCCGCTTTGCAGCGCCAGACCCCGATTGTGGTAGACGTGAGCATGGTGCGTCAGGGCATCGCCACAATGGTCGCCAAGACGTTTTGCAACCCAATCGTGACGGCTGTAGAGGCGGCCAGTGCCGCTTTGCCCGGAAAGACCCTCACAGAAACGGGGATGCTGCGCTGTTGGGAGCAATATCCAGATGCGATATACGCCATCGGCAATGCTCCAACGGCGCTGCTTGCCCTCTGCCAAGCTGCACCAATGGCGACCGTGCAGCCCGCCCTAGTCATTGGCGCACCCGTCGGCTTTATCTCGGTGCTAGAAGCCAAGGCGACCCTCGCCCAAACCCCGCTCCCCCAGATCCGGGTAGAGGGGCGCAAGGGGGGTTCCTCCGTGGCCGCTGCCATTGTTAATGCGCTGCTGGTGCTGGCCTGGGAGGAGCATGGTAGCTAGACCTGGCACTAGACCTGGCAGCGATCGCCCTCGTTGCACGCCAGCCGTTCTTGCCGCTGGCGCACCAGTTCCGCCAAATCTGGGCGACCCGTCAGCCGCAAGCGCCATGCGGCCCAGATGCCGTACAGCCAGTCGGCGATCGCCCCAACCACAGGCACTCTAGTAATGGCATAAACCCAGCCCATGTCCAGCACTTCATAGACCCGGCGAAACACTTCCACGTTTTTAATCACGCTGCCGTCTGCCAGGACTGCGTGAATCCGCCCCATAGCCGTTTCAAAGTCCACGCCGCCATGCTGAGCTGGGTCGTAGTCCGCTGCGGCAATGTCCACAAATTCCACCAGACCACGCCCTGCATCTTTTGCCCGCAAAAAGTTGACTTCTTTCACGCAAAGCGGGCACTCGCCATCGTAAAGCAGCTTGACCTGCCAGGTGGGGATAGCGGAGGCTCCCGGCGCGGGCACGGATGAAGATTCGGAAACTATTGGAGATGAAGCCATACAAATTAAAAAATTAAAACGCAGCGTAAACAAGAGCAGAAGGCTTCAGAGATCTACTTCTTATTTTAAGAAAAATGAAGCGGCTGGGGAAATGGTTAAACCGACGCGGGCTGCGACAGTGGAGACTCGACCTTTGTTTGGGCGACCTTTTCTCTCTCCAGCTTTTCCTTTTCTAGCTTTTCTTTCTCCAACTTTTCAAACATCAGCTTCGAGCGCTTCACCTGTTCTGGCACGGGCACCGGATAGTTACCCGTAAAGCAGGCCGAGCAAAAGCTTTCGGTATCGGTCTGTGTGGCCTGGAGCATTCCCTCCCAACTCAGATATGCGAGGGAATCAACGCCAATCTGGTGGGCAATCTCTTCAACGGTTTTGGTGGCAGCGATCAGCTGATCCTGCGAATCGGTGTCGATGCCGTAGAAGCAGGGGTGCGTCACCGGAGGTGAGGAAATCCGCATGTGGACTTCTGTTGCGCCCGCATCCCGGAGGGCTTTCACGATCTTGCGGCTGGTGTTGCCCCGCACCAGCGAATCGTCCACGATTAGAATCCGCTTGCCCACCAGCACATCGCGCAGCGGGTTTAGCTTCATGCGGATGCCAGCCTCGCGCATACTCTGGGTCGGCTGAATAAAGGTGCGCCCGACATAGCGGTTTTTGATCAGCCCCTCGGCGTAGGGCACTTTGGATTCGCGGGAGTAGCCGATCGCAGCGGGAACCCCCGAATCGGGCACGCCCATCACCAGATCCACATCGGCAGGATTTTCCAGCGCCAGTTGTTTGCCCAGCCGCAGCCGATAGCTATAGAGGCTTTCCTCGTGCATGAGGCTGTCGGGGCGGGCGAAGTAAATCATCTCAAAGATGCACAGCTTGCGGGTTTCGGGTTTGGCCCAGCGGACGGAGTGCAAGCCCTGCTCGTTGATCCAGACCAGTTCACCTGGCTCTACGTCGCGCAGATAATCGGCATTGATAATGTCTAGTCCGCAGGTTTCTGAGGCAACGACGTAGCGAGAGGTGCGATCGCGCTCGTCGTCCGGCAGCGTGCCAATGACCAAGGGACGGATGCCGTTGGGGTCGCGGGTGACAAGTAGCCCAGCGGGTGTGCCGATGACCAGGCTAAAGGCTCCCTGACAGCGCTTGAAGGCGGCGATCGCCCCGTCGATCCAGTCCATGCCGCTGTTCACTGCTTCGGCCACGGCAAAGGCAATCGATTCAGAATCGGTCGTGGTTTGAAGCTGGGCGTTTTGTTGCAGCAGTTCCTCTCGCAGGATTCCGGCGTTGACCAGGTTGCCGTTGTGGGCCAGCGCCAGCGGGCCGAGCCGAGTTTGCACCACTGCGGGCTGGGCGTTGACCACGCGGCTCGATCCCGTTGTGGAATAGCGCGTGTGCCCCACTGCCAGGCCGCCTTTGAGCATGGCGAGGATCTGTTCGCTAAAGACCTGCGTCACCAGCCCCATCTCTTTATACAGATGCACTTGCAGATCTAGCGGCGCGACGTTGCGGTAGCGGCTCACCTCTGAAACAGACGTGCCCTCGTAGGTGGCGATGCCGGCCGACTCTTGCCCGCGATGCTGGAGCGCAAACAGCCCAAAATAGGTTAGCTTGGCGACATCTTCGCCCGGTGCGTATACGCCAAACACACCGCAGGCTTCTTCGGGCTTGTCGGGGCGATCGCCCTCCTCTTGCTCATGCGGCTCAAACCTAGCAGACGGCAGGCAATCGTCATCGTCGGGCATCATAGCGTGTCTCCAAAGGATTCGGGGTTTGGAATGGGGGATTAGGCGGAGTCCAAAGGGAAAGGCTTAACTGGTTCGCAACTTGTTTGTAACAATCCCTTAATCCTCTCACAGGCTTGCAGCGAGGCAAGGGGGAATCTTACGGACATTCGGCACGGTTTTTGGGTGGATGTCCTTTGCGGGTGGATATCTACAGACAACATCAGTCAACGGTGAGGCGACGCTCAATGGCATTCAACCAGCGATCGCCCATCTCGGCCATGCTAGCGTTTATCAGGCAGCGACCGTCGGCGGTAGAAATTTGCAGGGGTGCGGTTGCGTCTGCGACCTGTCCCAACTTTTGCCAGCGATCGCCCAAATGCTCCCTCAAATAGGCTTCCCAGGCTGTGGTTTGCTCCGGCGCAACTGAAACTACAATCCGTGCGCCTGCTTCTCCAAACAAAAGCGTGTCCAGCCGTTGGGACGTTGACAGCCCGCCGGACTCGCCCATCCCCAGACCCACCGTTGCACCCAAGCTGCCGCCGATGCAGCATTCTGCCAGCGCCACCGCCAGTCCGCCCTCGGCGCAGTCGTGGGCAGACTCCACCCAGCCGCGCCGAATTCCCTCCCGACAGGCCGCCTGCACCCGCCGCTCTAGGTCAAAATTCACCTCCGGTGGCCGCCCTGCTACGGTTTGGTGAACCACTGCGAGGTATTCCGAAGCGCCCAAGGTCGGCACGGCATCTGCTCCTAATAAGTAGATAACCGCACCGGGCGTTTTCCAGCCCAGCCCACACACCCGGCGCAAATCTTCGACCAAGCCCACCATACCAACGACGGGGGTGGGGTAAATGGGCTGCGGCTTGCCCTCTGCGTCCAGCGTCTCGTTATACAGCGACACGTTGCCGCCCGTGACGGGTGTTTGCAGTTCTCGACAAGCTTCCGCCAGTCCCCGACAGGACTCTGCCAGTTGCCAGTAGCCAATCGGCTTTTCGGGACTGCCAAAGTTGAGATTATCCGTCACCGCCAGCGGCTCTGCCCCGACACAACTCAGGTTCCGCGCCGCCTCTGCCACAGCCATCTTTGCGCCCTCGTAGGGATGCAGGTAGACATAGCGGGCGTTGCAATCGACGGTGGCGGCAACGGCCTTGATAAAGGCAGAGGTGGGTGGAGGACTCCCTGCGGCTGTCTCCTGGCTGTCAGGTTCCTGTGGCCGCAGGCGGACCACGGCGGCATCGGCTCCACCGGGCAACAGAACCGTGTTGTTTTGCACCTGATGGTCGTATTGGCGATAGACCCAGCGCTTGGAAGCGATAGTGGGGCTATCGAGCAGCCGCAGCAGCAGGCCGTTCCAGGTGGAGAGCGTGCTGTTTATCGTGATGCCGTCGGGGGTGCTGGGGGGAAGCTGGTCTTCCGTCCAGGCCCAGGCAGTGCGGGCGTAGTCAGGCGGTTCGGGCAACAGTTCATGGTGATAAATCGGCGTGTTGTCGGAAAGGGCGGTGGCGGGCACTTCAGCGGCGATCGCCCCCTGATAGAAAATCCGCACCACGGGTTCTTCAATGACGCGCCCGGCCACCACCGCGTGCAGCCCCCAACGATGGAAGATATCGATTAGCTCTTGTTCGCGACCAGCATGGGCCACAAACAGCATCCGCTCCTGCGATTCCGACAGCAGAAACTCGTAGGGAACCATGCCCGTCTCGCGGACGGGGATTTTGTCTAGGTCTAGCTCGATACCCACACCGCCTTTCGCCGCCATTTCCGAGGTAGAACAGGTAATTCCCGCTGCGCCCATGTCCTGCGCGGCGGCAACGGCTCCGGTTTTGAAGGCTTCTAAACAGGCTTCGATCAGAGATTTTTCCAGAAATGGGTCGCCAACCTGAACCGCAGGGCGATCGTCCATCGACTCGTCGCTCAGTTCGGCGCTGGCAAAGCTGGCTCCGCCCATGCCGTCTCGTCCGGTCGTGGAGCCGACATACAGCACCGGATTGCCAATCCCAAACGCGCCAGACTTCACAATTTCGGGCGTTTCCATCAGCCCAATTGCCATCGCGTTCACCAGCGGATTCCCTGCATAGGCGGGGTCAAAGTAGACTTCACCCCCCACTGTCGGCACGCCCACACAGTTGCCATAGTGGGCAATGCCCGCCACCACCCCGTTCACCAGTCGCCGGGTACGCGGATCTTCCAAATTGCCAAAGCGGAGTGAGTTCAGCACCGCAATGGGACGAGCGCCCATTGTGAAAATGTCTCGCAAGATGCCGCCTACACCCGTCGCTGCGCCCTGAAACGGCTCCACTGCTGAGGGGTGATTGTGCGACTCGATTTTGAAGGCCAGTTGCAACTCGTCGCCCATGTCCACCACGCCTGCATTTTCGCCTGGGCCGACCAGGATGCGCTCTCCCGTCGTGGGGAACTGCTTCAGCAGGGGACGCGAGTTTTTGTAGCAGCAGTGTTCTGACCACATGACACCGAACATGCCCAGTTCTGCTTTGTTGGGATGGCGACCCAGGCGGCGGACGATCTCTTCGTATTCTTCAGGCTTCAGCCCTTCGGCGGCGATTTCTTCGGGCGAAAACGGGGGAGAGGCAGCGGCAGTCATGGAGAGGGTTTGGGCGAATCGCGCAGTCGGCGCTTTGGACAAGCTTCATTGTATAGCCGCGGGTCAAGTTGCTGGGGCGATCGCCCCTCCCCTGCCGCACTAGATATTCCGGCCGACGGCAGGGCAACCGTACTGAATGCGTGGCTATAAGCGGCTTTTGAGGGCGATCGCAATATTTCGTTACATTTCGCCCGATGGCCCGTTGATGCTCTTACTCTGTCACCTCTGTCACCCACTTCTACGTTGTCGAACACCAACGTCGAACACCAACGTCGAACACCAACAGTGCCGAGACATACACATCACTAAGCGTTACGCGATAGAAAACGCTCATGGCTATAGGTCTGTCTTGTGCATCTCCGGCTTTTCAGAGGTTTAGAGCAAGAGATTCATGTACGAATTCTTAGAAAAATCAAAAGATCATCGCAAAGTGCTTTACAAATCGAAACAGTGTCGCTAAATTAATTAACACAGGCAAGCAAAACCGCTGACCTGTATCGAATACATACATTTCAAGCACTTATCTATCATGACAACGACCCTACAACGCACCGAACGTGCAAGCGTATGGGAACAGTTTTGCA
>NZ_DVEA01000174.1:0-2615 GCF_015295965.1 Thermoleptolyngbya sp. M55_K2018_002 | reverse complement strand
CTTCGTCCTCTCCTAGCGCGTCGCCGACGGCTGGCCCAGGCTCGCCTGCGCCTTCTGCCCCCGCGCCCAGCCCCACGGCTTCTGCCCCAGCGCCAACCGATCCGTCGCTGTTTGTGATTTCAGCCGAGGGTATCGGCCCGGCAAAGCTGGGTATGACGCTGGGAGAACTCAAGCAAGTGCTGCCCAATGCCACATTTGAGGTTCAGTCACCTTTTATCGTCGATTTCGATGCGATCGCCGTGTCCCAGAACGGCAAACCACAGTTTTATGTGCTGTACCTGGCGGGCGAGAGCTTTGGCGATGATGACGTGGTGCAGGGCGTGCTGACCGATAACCCCAGCTACCGCACCGATCGCGGCGTGGGCCCCGGTACGGCGATCGCCCAGGCAGAGCAGATCTACGGCGATGCCACCCTGTCGTACAATACGCAGAATGAATCGCGGGAATACGTCCGGTTTGCTCAGCATCCGGCCACCAACCTGTCCTTTGGCACGGGCAATGGCAGCAGCGAAACAGCGGGCATTTATCCCTCGCCCACAGCGGAATACAACGAAACGCAGCAGTTTCGAGAAGATGCGACCATCCAGTCGGTGCTGGTCATCTGCCTGAATGAGGCCTGCACGCCTGCTTCACCCTGAGCTAGCTTTGGGGTTTTAGATTTTGGATTTTGGGTTTCAGCCTTCGGTCTTTTGCCTGCTTGCCGCCATGCTAAAGGTTCTGGTTTCTTCGATTGTTGCGCTGTGGGTGAGTGCGATCGCCCTGCTTTCGGTGCAAAACGCGACCCCTGTCGAACTTCGCTTTTTGACAGGCAGGACAGTGCCGATTCCCATCGGGCTGCTGCTGGGGTTTAGCGCGTCGGCAGGGATGCTGGGCGCGGCGCTGGTGCTACCCGGCGATCGCGCTTCCAGTGCCCGCAGCCTAGACGAGGGCGATCCGTTTGAGGACGAATAGCCTCGCCCAGTCGCAGAACATCGGGCGATCGCCCAGGTATCCGCCTAGCCAGACCGCCTAGCCAGACCGCCTAGCCAGACTGCTTAGTCAGACATCCCCTCAGCTAGACCTCTGCCTAGAGTGAATATACCCGCCCATCGATCAGCAGCCGCGTAATGCCCTTCGCCTGCAAATAGGGACTGGCCTTCAAAAACACCTGACCGTCGGGAATCTTGACCACGCGCTGCATCCGCCGCACATAGCGCTTGGCCACCCGATGATTATCAAACACAGGCAGCGTCCGCTCCTCTTCCTGGTCTTCGGGAATCAGCCCCAGCCCCGCAAAGTCCTTGAGCGGCCGAGTCACTAAATCCGACGTGCGATCGACTACTAGATAGCAGGACTTGGGCAGTTTGGCTTCCGAGAGCGGCGCAATGTGTAGCGGTATGTTGCTGTGCAGTCCGCCCGTCAGGTCGTCCAGCTCAACGGCTGCGTCAAGCAAGGAGCCGTCATCGTCATCGTCCAGATCGTCATCCAGGTCGTCGTCGAGGTCGTCTGTCAGGTCTTCGTCATCTAGATCGTCGTCATCTTCTTCGTCAATATCCGTGAAAACGCCTTCATGCTTCAAAATGTCGCGCTCAACTGCCTCTAGCTCAGCGACGACAGGTTCCGCCGAATCCTCCTCCACAAGCTCAGCATCCGCAGCGAAGGCCGATTCAACAGAGGCGATCGCCCCATCTTCATCAATCCGCTTCTTTTTAGCCAGTTTGGGCGGCGCAACTGTGAATGGTTTGCTGGGTTCGGGGGGAACGCTCCCAGAACGGCGGCGCTGGCGACGACCGTCGCGGCGTGCAGAGTCTGGCTCGGCTGCGTCCATCTCGTTCGCATCCGGTTCCACGGCTTCGGGCAAGGCTTGGGGCACGGCGCTAAACACGTCTGGCTGGGAAGGCTGCGGATCTTCTTCTGATTCCAGGGCCACTGCCGCTTCTACGGCAGTGGATACGTCGTCGGCGTTCTCAACTTCAGACTTGCTGCTGCCTGCGGTTCGCTTTTTCTGAATCAGCGCGTCATATTCGGCTTCCGACAGGCTTTGCTTCAGAATGCGGCTAATTGTAGAGGTGCTGACGCTGAATTGCTGAGCCAGGGATGTGGTGGTTTCGTCTGACTGGCGATACAGTGCCAGAATTTTTTGCTTGTCAGAATCGGTCAGTTTTGTAGGAGGCATGCCGCGTTAACCACTCGCCCCACCGGGGAGCACTGAAGAAAAAACCTGATTGATCGTAACTCAGAATTGTCTGACCCTTGCACGTAACAGTACAAGGGTAACTAAAATTCAATGTCTGCGATCAAACAAAACACTCAGGCGCGGCGACGGCTGCCCCGACGAGAGCGGCTCGACAGGTCATACTCCAGCGCAGCACCAATAGCAAACAGGCAGGCGCTAAAAATCCAGAACACCTCGAGCAAGCCGCCCGTTTGATAGCCCTCGACGTAGCGGGTGGCGTAGAGGAACCACATATCTGCAACGTAAAAGCAGATTGCAGCAGCGGCAATGAAGCGCCAGGACAGCGAGAATCGCCCGCCCCAAAACGCCAGCAGCAGTGCCATCGCAGCCATCAGCAGAATGATATCTCCAGCCACATAGGCGATCGCAAAGGTATCTGAGAAGGGGGACAGGGTGTTCT
>NZ_DVEA01000145.1:0-14544 GCF_015295965.1 Thermoleptolyngbya sp. M55_K2018_002 | reverse complement strand
GAGAAATTGTCCAACTGCATAAGTCCTAACTGAGTTCGATTTCGCAAAATCGCGACTAGCGGGCAGCCAGCACAGGAGACTGCACAGCCGTTTCCAACAGCCCCTCAATGCCAGACACAACGTAAATCGGAGTTTTCAGCCGTTTTTCCAGGTCTGCCACCGTCGTATCGTCCAAAAAGCGCGTGTCGCCATGTTTCAGCATCAGCGACGGCAGCAGCACGCCATCTCCCAGCTCTCGCCCGGCCAGCGCCAACGCCAGATCGTGCCCTGTCAGTAGCCCTGTTACCGTGATTGCCTGCCCCCAATAGTCGCTTCGCAGCGCCACCATCTCCACGGTCAGTCCGTCTACTTCGTTCAGGCGTTTGAGAATCGGCTGAAAGGCTCGCTCAACGGCATTGCCCACCACCCACACCCAGCGGCGCGGCGGACTCACAGATTTGGGCAACTGACGAGCGACTATTTTGAACTGCTTCAGGAATTGACGAATCGACCCCACGCCGTTGCCAATCTGCGGATAGTCTTCGTAGTGGGATTCGGGCGGCAGGTCTTGTCCTGCAATCAGAAACCACTCATCTGCCAGCCACACGACGTTAGAGCCAAATTTAGCCCGGAACTCTGCTTGGAGCGCCTGCACTTGGGCGATCGCCCGACGGGCGTGGTCCGGTGTGACTGGAATTAATTCATCTTCGGCCGGGCGAAAGCGGGTCAGCCCGACGGGTACGACCGCAGCGGAGGCAACGGCGGGAATATCGCCCGTGTGGAACGAAGCCAGATCTCGCAGCGTCCGCTCCAGATGCACGCCGTCGTTGATGCCCGGACACACCACGACCTGAGCGTGAATTTGCAGCCGATTTTTCTGGAACCAGCGCAGTTGGTCGAGAATTTGACCCGCTCGGTGATTTTTTAGCAGGCGAATGCGAACTTCTGGCTCCGTCGCGTGAACCGAGACATAAAGCGGCGACAGGCGCAGTTGGGCGATGCGATCCCACTCGCGCTGGGGCAGGTTGGTCAGCGTCAGGTAGCTACCATAGAGAAAGCTGAGGCGATAGTCATCGTCTTTGAGGTAGAGGGTTTGCCGCATTCCGGGCGGCTGCTGGTCGATAAAGCAAAAGGGGCAGCGGTTGTTGCACTGGATCAATCCGTCAAACAGCGCCGACTCAAACTCCAGCCCCAGGTCTTCGTCGTAGTCTTTTTCAATCTCAATCTGGTGCGTCTTGCCTGCAGCGTCCAGCACTTCTAGCTCCAGCACCTCATCGGCGCAGAGGAACTGATAGTCGATCAGGTCGCGGGGAGCCTGTCCGTTGATCGACACGAGGCGATCGCCCTGCTCAAACCCAATCTCTGCGGCGATCGAGTCGGGCAGCACGCGGGTAATCAGGGCAGGCTTGATGGCAGCGTCGCTCATGGCAGGTTGAGAGGAGGGAGGGTGGCGTGCAGTAGGGTTGACCGATCAACCCAGTCTTTGATCATTCCATGATCCCTTTTATCCCATCATCCCCTGATCGCACCATTCTCTGCCGCTCCCTTTGATTCATGCCCCTATTCCCGAATCAGCCCTGCTACCAGCGAGAGCAAAATCGTGGCCCCAAAGGCGAGGCGATACCAGACAAAAACCCAGGTGCTTTTGCGCTGGAGATAGCGCAGCAGCCAGGCGATCGCCAAGTAGGAAAAAACAAAGGTGGAAATAATCCCTGCCAGCAGCGGCAGCAGCCGATCGACGTTGTCAAAGGCTTTGGTGGACTGATAGAGCGTGGCGATCGCCAGGGTAGGAATTCCCAGCAGAAACGAGAAGCGAGCCGCAGTCGGTCGCTGTAGCCCCAGAAACATGCCCGTCGTCAGAGTGGAGCCAGAGCGAGACACACCGGGCACCAGCGCCAGCGTTTGCCCTAATCCCACCAGCAGCCCGTCCAAAATCGATAAATTATCGAACCCGCGCTTGCGGCTGCCAATTTTCTCGGCCAAGCCCAACAGCAGAGACATCACAATTGACACCACCGCAATCACAAGCGCACTTTCGGGAATGGCATCGCGAAACAGGTAGCCAAACACCAGGGCCGGAATCGTGCCCACAGCGATCCCCACCAGAATCTTCCACTCCTCTCGCTGCCAGTCCTTTTGCTGGAGGGCAATCCACGCGCCGCCGAGAATCTGGCGAATGTCTTGCCAGAAGTACATCAACACGGCAATCACGCTGCCAAACTGGATTGCGTCTACGAAATACTTTTCGCCTACGACCGACCAGCCCAAGACTTTTGTAAAAATCAGCAGATGCGCGGTGCTGCTGATAGGCAAAAATTCTGTGATCCCCTGCACCAGCCCCAGCACAATGGCCTGAAAGGTACTGGTCAACAGACCCGGCTCCGCAACGGCATCTGGAGCAGCAGATTGGGCGATCGCCAGCGGGGGCCAGCCCTGTGCAATGCCTGTGACTACTGCCTGCATCCCTTGAAAAACGCCTGAGACTGTTGCAAAGGGTTCACCCTGCGGGAACACACGCCAAGCCAAAAGCAGAGGCAGGTTGATCAACTCCATGCGCTTAATCTCTAAAACTCCACCACATCTTAGCCGAGTCAAGCGCGATTCCTCGGCTTCCAGTCCCCTTGCTTGGTAAACAGGCTGTAAATCTCAGTAAATCCTTTATAAAGTCCTGGGTAGAATCCCCCACAAAGCGCCAGCGCTAGGGCCATGATCGCGAGGGCTAAATCCTGGCTGGACTCAATAATCTGTCTAAACTAAACCCCCTGTCTACATCGCTCCAAGGCTTTCCTCAATGTGTTAAATAACGTAAACTAAATGAAAAGCATTAAGAATCGTTGGTATTAAAGTTGGTTTCCATTACACCGCGCGATCGCTCTCTTTACCTCACCGAGTCCATCGTTGAATCTACTGCCGACTCAGCCACTGAATCAGCGATTCTGCCGATTCGTTTGCCGTTCGTGCCTTCGGGTCTGCCTGCTGCCCTCCCCAGCGATCTTGCCGCAGAACCTCAAGCAGCGGAGCGTCAAGCCGACTACACGACTCATCTCACAGTTTTTTCGGCATCTGTCTTTTTAGTCTCGGTTCCGGTGTTTTTCCAGGCACCGCTGGTGCAGTTATTTCCCTGGCTGAGCCTGGGGATGACACTGCTCTGGGTTGGACTGGGGCGATCGCTCTTGCGCCAGCCGACCACGAAACTTTGGGGTGACTTGCTGATTGGCTTTGCTTGGACCTGGCTTGCCGGGTCGATTTATTGGGGCTGGCTGCGCTGGGAGCCGTTTTACCATCTGCCCGTCGAGGCGCTGGGTCTGCCGTTCATCTTGCCTGGCCTCCACAGGGCAAAACACAAAATAGGGCGCTGGTTCTACTTGGGGTCGCTGCTGGGAACTGCAATTACGGATCTGTATTTCTACCTGGTCGATCTGGTTCCCCATTGGCGACAATTAATGCAGTCAGACGCAAGTGCTGCCGGAACAATCCTCCAGGCAGCCCTTCATCAGATGTATACGCCCTGGGGTGGTGGCTTCGCGCTGCTGCTGGTGGGGCTGCTGGTGATGCTGGGGTTCGCGCCTTTACGATTGCGATCGCTCCACGGGTGGAGCTTTGGAGGAGCCATTTTAAGCACTCTTTTGGTAGATGGCTTATTCTGGTTAGCGGCGACTGCTGCCTGACTGAGGATATGATTTGAGTATCCTGGGCTAACTTAGTAGTGTGGCTTTGGTAGCATTGCTAGGGTCGCATGGTTGAGTTGCAGGAGTGAGTTAGCTGATTGTCGTTGCAGGTTATGGGCGCGAATGCTGGATATTGCGAAGTTTCCAGGCAAATGGGTGTCCTGAATTGCAGCACATCGTTGGCAGAATGCTGCAAGCCTCTCTTAAGCCTCCCTGAGAGACTTGAGGGTTTGTTGACATGGTGCAAACGGGCTAAGACCACTGGCGGTTCTCACTCAGGGTGATTTAGAGCTTCGATGGAGCCTCTACAGAGCATCTGCAAGGTTGTTTCTGGAGCGCCTCTGGCTCGGCTGGCCCTTCGCTGACACAGCGTGCCAGACTTACCAGGATGCATCTCTTCGGGAAAGATTTAGCGGTTTCTCATCTTTGTCAGTGACTGCCCAACCCATTCCCCATCTGATATTACGAACCGACGCTGGCAATCGTTACCTCTCACTTACGAACAACAACTGTTGGACGATTGGACGAGGAGACGATAACAATTTTGTGCTGCCCGATCGCTGGATTTCGCGCAACCATGCCATGCTGCAACGCATGGAGACGGGCGAGTTTTACCTGATCGATTTGGGCAGCCGCAACGGCTCGTTTGTGAACGGTCGGCGGGTGAGCGTGCCCGTAACGCTCCACAATGGCGATCGCCTCACTTTTGGGCAAACCGAGCTAGAGTTCTACTCTCCCGAACTGTCGCACCTCCATGACTCCTCGGTCGGCATCGACTCACAAGAATTCACCGCTACTGCCACCCTCCACGTCCGGCGGCTCATCTCGGTGCTAGTCGTCGATATTCGCGACTTTACGGTGATGACGCGCCAGCTAGACGAAAAAATTCTCTCAGAGGCGATCGGCACCTGGTTTCGCTGCGCGGGCGACATCATTCGCGAATACGGAAGCTGGGTCGATAAATACATCGGCGACGCGATTATGGCGGTCTGGATTCACGGGGCGCAGGGCATTACGCCCGACGAGATGGTGCGGATTGCTCGCGCCCTCAGCGCTCTGCACAAAATGACCAGCCGCCTGCATGAGCGCTATCCGCTGCCGTTTCCACTGCGGGTGGGCGCAGGGCTAAACACGGGCTATGCGATGGTGGGCAACACGGGTACGGGCGATCGCCCCGACTACACTGCCCTGGGCGACACGGTGAATGCCGCCTTCCGTCTGGAATCGTCTACCAAGCAAATTGGCATGGATGTGGCCCTGGGGGAAACGACGTATCAATACCTGGCCGGGGCGATCGCCAACCCCAATTTGTTTAAGCAATACACCGTCAGCCTCAAGGGCTACGACACGCCGACCGTCACCTATGCTGGCTCTTTCGCCGACCTGGATACGTTTTTGAAGCTGAGCAGCAAGATCTAGGGCGATACTCCCCCCAAAGTGGTAGTCTCTAATTATGAGGCTGTTAAAGCTGTGTTGTTGAGAGTTATGAAGTAGCTCTCATAGGCTGCTGGTTTATAAGCTGCTTTATAAGCTGCTGATTTGGAGAACTGTAGTTGGAAGGGATTCGACTGATGAAGCGACTGGTTGGCGTGTTGATGATTCTGGGTCTTATGCTCACCTCTTGGGGGTGGCTGGGTTCGCCTCAGACGGCGATCGCGGCCTCGCTCAGCCCCCTGTCCTTCAATCCATCGCCCGTGCTGGCAGAACAGCAATTCCGCAATGCGATGGATGACAAGCTAGCAACCGACTTTGGCAAAAAAATTGACTTGAATAACACCAACGTCCGGGCGTTCATGCAGTATCCTGGCATGTACCCGACTCTGGCCCGCATGATCCTCAAGAATGCCCCGTTTGAAAGCGTGGAAGACGTGCTGAAAATGCCAGGGCTGACCGAGGCACAAAAAGAAATTCTGAAAAACAACTTCAGCAACTTTGTTGTTAGCCCGCCGCTCGATGCGCTCGTAGAAGGGGGCGATCGCTTTAACAACGGCATTTACCGCTAGGCAGACCGCAGTTGTCCTTGTTGTCTTCTTTTTCTCGCCAGTTTGATGTCTTAGTCGTTGGCGCGGGAGCAGCCGGACTTTACACGTCGCTGTGTTTACCGACCCGCTTTTGCGTCGGACTAATCACCAAGGACGAGTTGCTCACCTCGGCTAGTGAATGGGCCCAAGGCGGCATTGCTGCGCCAATGGCGGCGGATGACTCGCCAGAGCTACACATCGAAGACACGCTGCGGGCAGGCGCAGGACTGTGCGATCGCCAAGCTGTGACCCTCATGGTGCAGCAGGCTCCCGACTGTATCCGGGATCTGTTGGCTATGGGGGTCTTGTTCGATCGGCATGGGGCTGACCTGGCCATGACGCTGGAGGCGGCCCACTCGCGACGGCGGGTGCTACATGCGGCAGACACCACCGGACGGGCCGTGGTGTCTATCCTGGCAGAACAGGTGCTTCAGCGCCCAAACATCCACGTCATGAGCCAGAGCTTTGCGCTCGACCTGTGGCTGACAGAGACGGGCGATCGCTGCTTGGGCATAGTAGCGATGGTCGAGGGGCAACTCTGTCGGCTAGCGGCTGGAGCCGTGGTCTTGGCGACAGGAGGGGGTGGCCAGGTCTTTGCCCAAACCACCAACCCCGCTCTCAGCACAGGCGACGGCGTGGCCATGGCCTGGCGGGGCGGCGCAGTGCTGCGGGATTTAGAATTTGTCCAGTTTCACCCCACGGCGCTCACAAAACCGGGTGCGCCGAGATTTTTGGTCAGCGAAGCTGTGCGCGGCGAAGGGGCACACCTAGTCGATGACGAAGGGCGGCGATTTGCCTTTGACTATCACCCTGAGGGCGAATTGGCTCCGCGAGACGTGGTAAGCCGCGCAATCTTCAGCTATCTACAGAGTCATCATCCTGATCCGGCGCATGGGCATGTCTGGCTAGATCTGCGCCCGATTCCGCCTGAAACCATTCAGCGGCGCTTTCCCAACATTGTGCAGGTTTGTCGGCAGTGGGGAGTGGATGTGTTTCAAGCACCCGTGCCCGTCGCGCCAGCAGCTCATTACTGGATGGGGGGCGTGCTGACTGACCTCCACAGCCAGACCTCGATTGCGGGGCTGTATGCCGTCGGGGAAACGTCCAGCACGGGGGTACACGGCGCAAATCGCCTGGCCAGCAACTCACTCTTGGAGTGCCTGGTGTTTGGGGCGCAGCTCCGGCATGTTGTGTTGCCTGAAAATTGGCCAGCGGCGATCGCCCCCAATATCCCCGATGACCCCAATATCCCCAACATCAAAGAATTAGGCAATTCGCCGAGCCTGCCTCCCAGGAGCGCCATTGCCAACTGGGAGTCTCAAAAATTAGCGATTCAAACCATTCGCCAAAACCTGCCGCCACTGGTCTGGCAAGCAGCAGGCATCTGTCGAGAGCAGCAGTCGCTTGAACGGGCGATCGCCCAAATTCAGGAGTGGCGGCTTCAGTTTTCTGACCTGCCGCTGAGCCAGTTCCTTAGTCGCTGCCCCGCTCACCTAGATGTGCCTGTTTCTCTCGCTAAAGCAGGACTTGCGCCTACGCAGATTAGGGACTGGGGAGAAACGCGCAATCTCCTAGACGTAGCCTATCTATTGGTGAAAAGTGCTGCCTTCCGAACCGAAAGCCGAGGCGGACACTACCGCACAGACTACCCGCATACGGACGATGCTAATTGGCAAGTCCACACGCTAACTCGATCTAAATGCTGGTGGAAGTCCTCGAATGGGCTGCACTAACCTGCCGCTTCACCTGCCACACCAAGCTTAATGCTGAAGATACTGAAGTCTGGATACTGAAGTCTGGATGCTGAAGCCCGACCTAGAAACTTTGCGCTAGCCCCGAACCAATCCTCTGCCTCTACCGAGTTCCAGAACCCTGAGAACTCTGAGGTCCGCCCTGCACCGGCGGATCGTAGGACGAGTTTTGAGGCTCAATCAGGTTTTGCAGCCGAGCTGGCAGGGAACTTTGTGAGGGAACCGCAGCATTCGGCGAATCTCGATGCACAAGCGCTAGCGCACTGTCATTGTGAGCAGGTTGATGTTCTATCGACTGAGCAGCCGCAGGAAGGATCGCCGCTAGGGAAAGCCCAACTGCCAGGAAAACTGAATTTGCAAACTTAAGAGAGCTACTCATAGAACTAGAACCTAATGATAGACAGTAGATTCACTAACTACAGTTGATAGTATAGCCGAATATCCTAACTTTTATAAGTATATATGCTGAAATTTTAATTCTTAATCACTGATTAAGGTTAAGCAGAATTCCCGGAGATCGGTAGTTGTAGGGTCTGACCCCTCATTTCTGGGACAACTCCAAGGACGGGAATCATTTTATACCAGTGACAAGCCGAATACGTACTGTTACGGGTTAGGAGATGTGCCTTGAAATACAATCTCTTGGCGATCGCCCTTAATTCAGTCGAGAACACATCTTGGAAAGAGCGTAGGAGACGTATCTCTGCCGGCCAGGTCTGAAATTGCTATATCCAATGGTATTCACCGCCACAGTCGCCCACTCCGGATCTTCACGAAAACTTAATAGCACTTCTTACAACTTTTAACGCCTTATCGAAACTTTTGATATACGTAGTACCCATTACTTAAATTCCGCGCCTGTATGCTGGGGGGTAGAAATTACTGACCGTGAGTGCCGCACATGGAATCAGGACTAAGATTGCTGGAAATTCCGTAGATGCCGGACTGGCAATCCAAAATCGCGAATCCAAAATCAAAAATCGATATCACTCTATCTTCCGTGATTTTTGGAAATAAAAATCTATCCGTGGATTGACCTCACGGCTCTGTTTTTGGAGTGAATTGGAGTGAATTGAAGTGAAATTAACGAAATCTGACGGTCTGAAGCGGGCTAGGGCATTGCACCTGGGGTAGACCGATCGCCCGGCAGAGTGATACTATCGCTGGCCGGCATATTTGCAGGCACGCTTGCAGGCAGCGCGGGCGACGTTCCCTCCACAGGCAGCGTCAGAACGGGTTCGGAGACGGGCAGGGCAGACGGCACGACCGGAACGACCGGGGGCAGAGGCGCAGGCAAAGGCGGTGGAGTGGTGCTAGCAGATCGATCCATCTGACGCAGCATCTCTTCCTGCTCTCGCAGCCGCAGTTCATGAACCTGTCGCCGCCAGGTATCTGCTTGAGTGCGGGCTTCGTCATGGAGCGATCGCCCCCAGGTGATCTGGTTTGCCTCGTCGATAGCCGCTTCGAGCGATCGCACGTCGCCTTGGCGAGCCAACTCAGCCGCACGAGCCAGCCGGGGGCGATCTTCAATCGCTTCGATTTGCTGTCGCCAGGTGTTGATCAAAGACTGGGCCTGATCATATTGCGGCGTGCCGTAAAGTACCTGCTCTGCGGCACCTACTGCGGCCCGCAAATCCTCAACGCGGCCGCCCTGAGCCAACTCCTGGGCCGTCTTTAATCGTTCTGCGTCTGTCTTTGTTTGCTCGGTTTCCCACTGACGGATCAGATCGTTCAGCCCGCCTCCCTTGCTGGCTGAATTGGGCGATCGCCGCGCCGTTGCTTCACTTTCACGAGACGATTGCAGCAGCCGCATTAGCGCTTGATACTGGGTAGTTGCCCAATATTGATTGCCCACGGTCAACAGCATTCGGGCCGCAGACATGGCCGCAAACCAGTTTTCCCGGTCAATCTCGGCTTCAACCTCGCTGTAAATTTTCTCAGCCTTGGCCCAAGTTGCTTCCCATTCTTTGATTTTTGCTTCAGCCGTCGCATACGTGGCGACGTGAAACGGAACCCGCTTGGCGATATCGCGGGCCCGGTCGAGAGAGCCTGCCTGAAACTCCGCCTCCCCCAGCCGCAGAATATCCTGAGTCCATTGCTCAATCAGGCGATCGCTCTTGTCGCGCAGCGGATCGTCTGCATCAACCTGGTTTGCCAACTGGATAGCGCGTCGCAGATCTTCCACCGTTTGTTTATTCGCTAAGATCTCAGCGCAGTAAATCCGAGTAGAGCCAGAGTTGCTGCTTTGGGACACACTCCAGCAGCGGGGCAGCGCAGGCAGCACCAGCAGTTCCCGCACTGCCATCGAGCCGACCCCGACAGGCACCAGCAGCAGCAAGAGGCCAATTGCGCTCCAGACCCACATCGGGTCTACCGCCGAACGAGCGCTATCTGGCGCGTTGGGGAGTGTGCCCGATGGCGATAGTTCGGGAAGGGACGGCTGAGATTCGGACGGAACGGGAGCCATGAGAAAACCGTGCAGCGCCAAATCGCGTAATGGAAGATACCCGCTATTTTAACGGTAAATCTTTTGTCTCATGGCGGGCTGGACGGGCTGAAACGCTTCACAATCAGGGAGTTTCGCAATGACAACACCAACTCTGCACGTTGTTGCTTGGATTGTGGCTCAGGTGGAGCAGGATGCCGCGCTGCGCTTGGTGCTGCTGGAACTGGTGGATTAAACGCGGCGATCGCCACTCACCTATCGGGAGATGCCGTGCAATCTACCCTGGACAGGAGCGAATCGCTGCTGGCGATCGCGCCTGAGATTGTGAGCTACGTCAAAATTTCAGCGTAGGCCTGGCTCAGTATCCGGCGGATTTCCCGATGCCTGCTTGCGCTCGTGCAGTTGCAGCAGGATATTGGCATGAACCTCGCGGGAGATGGGGTAGAAATAGGCCAGACCCATGCCCAGCAGCAGCACGATGGCCGGCAGCGGGCCAATCATCACGCGGATGGCAGTGAGCGCTGAAGCGGGTTGGATGGGCGTTGCTTCTCCGGCAGTGCTTTCGATAAAGCCCGCAGCATCCAGCGCCAAGCCGACCAGGAAGAGGGCGATCGCCAGCCCCATTTTTTGCAAAAACACCATGAAGCTATAGAACACGCCCTCGCGCCGCTGTCCGGTGTGCAGTTCGTCCAAATCAATCACATCGGGCACCATCGACCAGGGAATCAGGTAAGCCGTAGACACGCCCATCCCCGCCAAAATGCCCAGAAAATACATCCAGCCCACCTGCCCCGGCTGGAGAAAAAACAGCCCAATTTCCGCCAGCACCCACAGCACCATCCCCAGAATGTAGACGGCTTTTTTGCCCACGCGCCGCGAGATGCGCTCCCACACCAGCAGCATTGCCAGCGCCGTCACCTGCACCGCCATCACGACCTGGGTGTAGACCGCGTTCGACAGACCCATCCAGTCGCGCACGAAATAGGGAATGATGGTGACGGTGTTTTGCAGCGCCAGCCAAGAGCAAAGGTAAATACCAATCACAAACAAAAAGGGGCGATTGGCAAAGGCCACTTTGAGCTGCTGGAGGATGGGCATTTCCTGGGTGCTGGTTTCGACTGCGCCGCGAAGCTGTTGTCGCCGCGTCACATGGCCGTAAGTCCCAAACACACACCAGAAAAAGGGCAGCACCGAAATCACCGCACAAATTGCGCCGATCGCCCGATATTGCTGGGCTACGTCGTCGGGAATGGCGTTGAAAATGGCTAACACAATCACCAGCGACAAAATGCTGCCGCCGATGGAAAAGATAAAGCGGAAACTGTTGAGGCTGGTGCGCTCGTCGTAGTCGTCCGTGAGTTCGGGGGTGAGGGCGGTGTAGGGCAGGTTAACGACGGTGTAGAAGGCGTTGAACAGCACCGAAACGGCAATGTAATAGGCCACGAGCGCCCACAGGTTGGTGGTGGGATTGTCGGAAAAGCGGGGCACAATCCACTGCAAGAAGAAGAAAACGCCGAAGGGAATTGCGCCTGCGACGATCCAGGGATAGCGGCGGCCCCAGCGGCTCTGAGTGCGATCGCTCAGAATCCCCACAATCGGATCATTCACCGCATCCCAGATTTTGCCGACGAGCAAAATGCTGCCTGCGATGCCCGCCGGAATGCCTGCCACGCTGGTAAAAAACACCAGCAAAAACACCGCCAGGATATTTGCCGTGATGGCAGTTCCCAGATCCCCGGCTCCATAGGCCAGCTTGGTGCCAAAGCTGAGGATATCTTCGGGAGATTTGGAAGATTTGGACAGTTTGGAGGCAGACTCGCTCATCGGCTTGAAAACCTAAAACAGGGAAAGAAAACAGAGAAGGAAAACAGGGCGCTGAGGAGATCGGGGAGAACGGGCTGGCGATCGCCCACCGTTCTTGGCAACCGCTGGTTAGACGACTGATCTGGCAACCGTTTTAGCAACGCGGCAAGTCACCCGTCGGGGGACTGGATTTTTGCCAGTGGCTTGATTTTATCCAGCAAGTTGTAGGATGCTCATCATCTAGGGAATACGCGGCGGGCGATCGCCTGCTCTGTCGCTCGCTGTGGGGGCAGTTCTAGTATGCGGACTTCTGGTATGTAGACTCCTGGTATGTAGACTCCTGGTATGTAGACTCCTGGTATACAGACTGCTGGAGTGCAGCCCCAATCTTGCAACTTGAATCCTTGTTAATCCTAAGGTAATCCTGCCCGTTCGCTCGTTTTCGTCCTACTCATCCTCTGCCGTCTTTCCCATGTCAGATCTCTACGTCTCGTGGCCCGACTATCATCGCCTAATTGAACAGCTTGCCGTTAAGGTTTATGAATCCGACTGGGAATTTAACCAGATTGTTTGCATTGCCCGGGGCGGCCTGCGGGTTGGCGATTTGCTCTCGCGGGTGTTCGACCTGCCGCTGGCGATTTTGTCTACGGCTTCTTATCATGGGCCAGGGGGGCGATCGCGCGGTGCAATCACCTTTTCTCGCGACCTGGCCATGACTACGCCCAATCTGGGCAGCCATGTTCTGCTGGTGGATGATCTGGTCGATTCAGGCATCAGCCTCAAGCGCAGCGTTGAATGGCTAAATCACAACTACGGCTTCTATATTGACGAGATGCGGACTGGCGTTCTCTGGTACAAAGCCTGCTCCATCTTCCAGCCGGATTACTACGTAGACTATCTGGAAGATAACCCCTGGATTCATCAGCCCTTCGAGTATTACGAAAACACCACTGCTGAAGAACTGGCCGCAAAGCTGTCAGCCCCGGCCTAGTTCGTCCAGCGTTGGCAAGCCTCTGCGAAGCCGACTCTGTAAAGCCGTCATTATCTGTCAATATCTGTAAAGCTGTAATTGGCGGTTTGTGAAAACAATCTGTGAAAGCAATCTGTAAAAACGATTTGTGAAAAAGCGCGTTACGCTCACCTTTCCCAAGCGCTCGGTTCACATGCCCGTCACCTATCGGCTGGCAAAGGATTTCAACGTGGCTGCCAACATCATCCGCGCCCAGGTCGCGCCGAATCAAATCGGGACGCTGGTGGTGGAGTTGTCGGGCGATATTGATCAGCTAGATGCGGCGCTGGACTGGCTGCGATCGCAGGATATTGGCATTTCCACCGCAAGCCGCGAAATTCTGATTGATGAAGACCTGTGCGTCCACTGCGGCCTCTGCACGGGAGTCTGCCCAACGGAAGCGTTGAGCCTCGACCCACAGACCTTCCGGCTCAATTTCGGGCGATCGCGCTGCATTGTTTGCGAACAGTGCATCCCCACCTGCCCGGTGCAGGCAATCTCCACTAACCTGTAGGTAACCTAATAGAAACGCAGTTCAGCGTTTTACCCTATTGTTCCTGCTCTGGGCCATGCTCTGGGTTTCTCTACCGCTGCTGCTGGCAGCCTACACTAGCTTTAGCTGGTTTCTCTACCAAAACACCGAAAACTGGGTCGCCTGGGCGCTGGCGATGGCCTTTGCACTTGTGCAGGCCCTCTTACTCACGGCCTGGTCACGGGGACTGCGGCGCTTCTTCAGAAATTGGCTCCAATCCAGCCTGGGCTACTTTTCGCTAGTGCTGCTGGGAGCCATGTCAATCGCCGTCATCCTCGTTTGGTATCACGTCTTTGAATACATCCTGGTGGTAGTTGCGGCGGAGATTCTGGCACGGCTCGATTTGCAGCAGGCCAAGCTAGGCCGCTGGCAGTCCCTCGGCGTGCTGACTGCGATTTCGGTCATAGGGTTGTCCATTGGGTGGACGGCTGAAACGACGCTGCCTGCTCCCGCAAACCGACTGCTCCAGGTCTGGCCGTTGGGGAGGTAACTGTCCCCGCCAGTTCGACTACAGCCTCCGGAACCGCTGCGCCAGTTCTCAGGTGCAAATCCCTCTGTAAGTCCCTTAGAAATAAACAGCAGCCCCGACGAACCCGACGAAGCTGCTGAGCGCATGAGGAGTGAACACTCTTAATCTAAGCCGGGAAACGCTCTCCCAGAGCGACGTTACGGTTTTTGATACGGGGTGGCGCGGCGCAGCAAATGCTGGGGGTTGCCCCCAGACGGATTCTTTTCCCAATGGGATGGTTGATGATAGAAATGGGAGCTTGTGAGGCGGGCAAGTTGCTGGATGTTCTGCGCCAAATTCCCCAATCTCCAATCCCAAATCCCTCATGACCCTACCAACGATTGAATTTTTTGAAGGCATTCCCGAAGACCTAAGCGGCGTGAGCCTGAGGCGCGATCGCACGACAGGCGCTCAGTTTGTCGTGATGACGTTCGAGCAGCTCAAGTCCATCGAGCGGTTTCAAAGCTTCACTAACCGCTTTAACAAAGCACTCTGCCTGACGGATGAAGAAGGCCGCATCGAGATCGAACCCGACAGCGTGAAGTTTATCTTTGGCGGCGACGAGGGCGACGAGCTAAAGCGGGTGGAATGCCGCTTTGAGCTAGTCCGCGAGGAACATTGGGCGCGGTTTATGCGGTTTATGAATCGCTATGCCGAGGCAAACGGCATGGAATATCAGGGCAAAGGCGAAAGATAATGGCGCAGCAGCGTAGTTCAGCGCATCTCGGCGCAGTTTGGCATAGTTTGGCGCAGTTCGACGCAATTTCGTTGCAGTTCAGCGCAGGTTCAGAGCGCTAGCTCACCTGCTTAGCTTGCAGGCCCACCAA
>NZ_DVEA01000441.1:0-2646 GCF_015295965.1 Thermoleptolyngbya sp. M55_K2018_002 | reverse complement strand
AGCCCCAGGGATTGCAGCGCCTGCGCCTGGTTCATCTGCGTGTCGATGGCGGCCAGGTCGCCCACCTGCTGAAACAGCGCTGTTGCCTGCCCCCAGGACTCTAGCGCCGCATCTGCCTGCCCCCGCGCAAATTGGAGCCGCCCCAAAATGGTCAATGCCTGCGCCTGCGCCCGCTGCACTGTCGCAGTACGCGCCGGGAGGGAATTCAGCAGTTGCACCGCTTCGGCAATGTGCCGCTCTGCTGTAGCCCATTCTCCAAGCTGCTGATGCGCCAGCGACAGGTTTGCCAGCGTTAGCCCAATCTGGAGACGAGTTTGCTCCCCGATGCTGGGGTCTGCGCCCGGTTGCCGCAGTTGATCGAGGAGGGCTTCCAATTGGGCGATCGCCTCTCGATAGCGACCCGCGTCGTAGAGCGACCGGGCGGAGAGTGGGGGGTCGGGGGAAGAAGGGGGAGGGAAGAACGAAGAATGAAGAGCGAAGAACGAAGAACGGAGGGGGAATGTGGAGGGGGACTGTGCAGGAAATTCAGACCAGTGCTGGACGCGTAAGGTCTCTGGTTGGGAGGTGGCAGGGGCAGCGTGAATTTCTGGCGACGGGGAGGATGCGGCGGGAAGCGTGGCTGTTGCAGAATGCGCTAGACCCAGTGCCAGCACTAGCCCCAGAAGCAGCGTTAGCCCTAGAAGCAGCGTTGTGATCCACTGCCTGGTTTTGCGACTGTGAGAGACGCGGCGGGAACTGGAGTGGGGCGTTCGCGCAAGCGTTGCGGAGCAATATTGTGCAAGTGTTTTGGAGCAATATCGTGCAAGTCTTGCGGAGCAATATCGCCTAAGCGTTACGAAGTAATATCGCCCAAGTGTTCTGGAGCAATATTGTGCAAGCGTGGTGGGGAAACCTCGTGCAAGCATGGTGAGGAAACCTCGTCTTTCTGCCGCAAACCGCCGCCTTGGTTTGGCAGTGAAACGCGCTGGTCTCCGTTGGTGGCCCTGGCTCATCGTCCGATCGCCCCTGCAAGTTGGACTGAGTGTACTCTAGATCTTCGCCAGATTCTTGCCAGGTCGCAGTCCCCCATAGGAGAAGATTCGTGAAGCGTTGCTAAATAGGGCTGACCAGCCAGCCGCGCATAAAGTAGTAGACCGAAGACAAATATTCGTCTACCACGCGGGTTGTCAGCGCCAGCGCGTCTACGTTGGGCACTAGGTCGGCGACGCTGGCAATCAAGCGGCGATCGTCCAGTTGAAACAGAAATTGGTCGGTGGGCAGTCCTAGGGTTCGCAAGCCGCGACTGGCAAAGGTGGCGCGGGCACGGCTGACGTTGAGCAAGGGCACCACCAGCAGCAGGCTGTCGGTTTCTTTTTGGTAGCCCAGGGGGGTCAGGATGCGCTCGATAGCCACCGCGTTGCTGTAGAGATCCGTGCCTTCGGTGTCGATTACGATGCGATCGCCCTGCACGCCTGCGCTGGTCAAAATTCCCTGCACCGTCTGAATGGCGATCGCCCGTGCCTCTTGCGACGCATTCAGCCCCAGTTGCGACCCCAGGCTGACGATGACCAGCGGGTTTCGGCCCTGTTCCAATTCACCCCGATAGACGCGAGCCGCAAAGAAGAGCCGCGAGGCCAGCACGTTGGTAAACCCGTCGCGATCGCTGCTGACCTGGGTGCGGCTGCGATAGGCCGGGTCGGCCGGGTCATTGCTGTCGCCCAGCACTACGATTGCCTTGACGGACGCCGGGTTAAAGTCCACCGGCCGCTGCACCATTGGGCTGTAGGCCAGCGTGCGGGCCGCCTGCGAGGTCAACCAGTAGGCCACAATCGGCGTACTCGTGAGCAGTAGCACCAGCACCGCCGCCAGCACCAGGTTGCCGTCTACGCTTTTGGCCCCTTTTTTCAGCGAACTCAGCAGTAGGAAGAACACCAGACCCAGCGGTTTTAGCGGCAGCGACAGCACGCTCCAGACCGTGCCCACAGTGCGATTGGTAGGGTCAATAAACGCCAGAATGACGAAGGCAAACAGGATAATGCCACCCAGCCACGTCAGATAGACCCTGGGAATGAACTTACTGAACACGTACCAGAGGATCGTGCCAATTAGCAGCCAGAGCAGAATTCGGGTGAGCAGTTCAAACATGGTTGACGGGTCGCCCGCTGGAGGTCAATGCCGGGGGGCAAAAAGGTCTAGTCCAGTGTAATGCGCGATCGCCCACCCGGTAACGGATTTCTGGCAGCTATAGGCTGGTGAGTTGCGTCCAATACTGGTCGTAGAGTTCCGTCGCGTCGCCGATTGGGGAAATGCGCTCACATTTTTGCAGCGCTGCCTGGTTGGGATAGAGGTTGGGATTGGACTTGAGGGCGTTGGGCAGGAGGTCGATCGCCGCCTGGTTTGCCGTGGCGAACCTCAGCCGCTCCGATGCCTGTGCCAGCACATCTGGCTCCAGCAAGAAGTTAATCCAGGCATAGCCCGCATCGGGGTTGGGGGCAGCCGCCGGAATCACCATCGTATCGGTCCACAGGGACGAGCCGCTGGCAGGAATCAGGTATTGGATGTCGGGATTTTCTTCGGACACCTGGAGCGCGTCGGAGGAATAGGCCATGGCGATCGCCAAGTCGCCCGTCAACATCTGATCGCGCCAGCCATCGGTGGTAAAGTTGG
>NZ_DVEA01000055.1:0-14647 GCF_015295965.1 Thermoleptolyngbya sp. M55_K2018_002 | reverse complement strand
TCCCAGGTTTGCATGGCGGCGTTTGTGCGGTGGCGTTTGTGCGGTGGCGTTTGTGAGGCGGCGTTTTTAGCCCGCTGTCCACTGCGTCCCCCTCAAGCGGTACAATGTATCGTCGGTTGTTCTTCTCTCATCACCTCGATTCATGATTTCCAGCAACGACTTTCGTCCGGGCGTGAGCATTGTCCTCGATGGTTCTGTATGGCGCGTGGTGGAATTTCTCCATGTCAAGCCTGGTAAGGGGTCGGCGTTTGTGCGGACGAAGCTGAAAAATGCCCAAACAGGCAACGTGGTGGAACGCACCTTCCGCGCTGGGGAAACCGTCCCCCAGGCGATCTTGGAAAAAAGCGTGATGCAGCACACCTATAAAGAGGGTGATGATTACGTCTTTATGGACATGGAGAGCTACGAAGAAGGGCGGCTGACGGCGGCGCAAATTGGCGATCGCGTCAAATATTTGAAAGAGGGCATGGAAGTGAACGTCGTTCGCTGGGGCGACCAGGTGATGGAAGTGGAACTGCCCAACTCCGTCGTTTTGGAAATTATCGAAACAGACCCCGGCGTGAAGGGCGATACAGCGACGGGTGGCACCAAGCCCGCCATTGTGGAGACGGGCGCTCAGGTGATGGTGCCGCTGTTCATTGCCAAGGGCGAGCGCATCAAGATTGACACCCGCACCGATACTTATCTGGGGCGCGAAACCTCGTGAGTTTTGGCTGGCTTGCTGTGACCGCTGGTGACGTGGGGCGATAAAAACCGTGGAATTAAACTTTAATGAGATTCGTGAGCTTCTGTCTCTGCTAAACCAGACCGATTTGGCAGAGTTTACGTTGAAAAGCAGCGATTTTGAGCTGATTTTGCGGAAGCAGGGCAAAGAGAGCGATCGCCCAACGGTTGTCGAATCCGTCGATCCGGCCCGCTTCATGCCGCCCCCGGTCGCGCCCATTGCGCCCGCCGCGCCCCCGGCTGCTGCACTCCCCTCACCCCCATCCCCCCTGGCCACCGAAAAGCTGGTGGAGATTACCTCGCCAATTGTGGGCACGTTTTACAGCGCCCCTGCGCCGGATGAGCCGCCGTTTGTGAATGTGGGCGATCGCATTCGCAATGGGCAGACGGTATGCATCATCGAGGCGATGAAAATCATGAACGAAATCGAGGCCGAGGTAAACGGCGAAATCGTTGAAATTTTAGTGAAAAACGGTGACTCGGTAGAATTTGGGCAGGTGTTGATGCGGGTGAATCCTGGCTAAAGGCGATCGCCCTTCTTCAGGAATGCGTTCAATAAAGTGGGCTTTTCAATCAAGCGGGCTTTTAGTTTTTCAGAAACGGTTTTTTGAAAAGCGCTCAGCCCCCACGCAGCCGCTATTTTCTCAGTCAAAATTCATTTAGAATGCAGGCAGTTTCCCTAAGCTAATCCTGAATCTGGAGATCCAAGCGGCGTTGTGGTACGTAGTTGCTTCAGGATTGAAGGATTCAGGCTGCTGACCTAATGCGGATCTAACCTGCCATGAGTGTTGAAGATATCGCTACACTGCTGCATCCGGCGATCGCCGTTTTCTTTGTGTTCCCCCTGATTGGTGCGGTGGTGTACTTTGCCTGGCAAACCCGTCAGCGCCGCCTACAGCTTGTCGCCGGAGACAAGAGCAAGATTCCGCCCATCGTCGGCCCCGACCATTTCAAGCTGGGCAAATGGCTGAGCGCTTCTGTCGTGGGCATCACGCTGCTGGGCATGGCGCAGCCGATTTACAAAAAGCTCGTGCTAGACAGCGGCAACTGGGCGGCAAATTCCACCCGGTTTTACCTAATTCTGGGATTCTTTATTGCCACTATCGCCGCACTGGTGTTTCTCTATCGTGCTGCCTCGCTGAATCCGCAAACCGCCTGGTTCTGGCGGGCCCTGTTTGCTATGCTCACGGGGCTAGGGATGTGGATCATCGGCTTCCAAAAGTTTCAGGCTGGCGACGGAAATTTGTACGATCTTGTTTTTCGGCGCGATTTTGAGTGGCAGGTGTCGCATTTCTACTACGGCATGATCGCCGCCATGCTGATGATTTTTTCGCTGGCGATCGCCCCTGACATCTACAGCCGCGACAAAGAAAAAGCCCTGACCTGGCGTAGAGTCCACACCGCGCTCAATACCATTGCCCTGCTGTTTTTTGTCGGTCAGGCCCTGACCGGCCCCCGCGACCTACTAGAAATTCCCCTAAGCTGGCAAAAGTCCTACGTCGAGCAGCTTTATATCCAGAATTGCCAGACCCAGCCCTGCCAGGTGCAGGCCGCGCCCGCGGAAGAAGCGCCCCAGGGACAGGCAACCCCGTGATGGGATCGCGGGCGATCGCCCCTCCATCTCAGTCCACACGTATGTCTAGGCAATTCTGCGGGTGCGATTTTCTAGCGATCGCTGCGATAGCGACTGGGGGTGATTCCTGTCAATTTACGAAACTGCTGGGTCAGGTGGCTGTGGCTATTAAATCCGCAGCTGAGCGCAATTTCCATAATTGAATCATCGGTTTGTTTGAGCAGTCGTTTTGCCGTTTCGATGCGCTGCTGAAGCAAGTATTGATAGGGAGAAAGCCCGACCGATTGCTTGAACAAGCGACTAAAGTGAAACTGGCTAATGCCTAGCAGATTTGCCAGATCCGCCAGCTTAATCTCCTGATCTAAATGGTCATTGAGATAGTCCAAAACCTGGAGCAGTTGCTGTTGGCTCAGCCCACCTTCGTACTCCGAAATTTGAGCGGTTGTAGCGGCATAATGCCGAATCAAATGCACTGCCAAAACGTTGGTCAGCGAGTCGATGTAGAGTTTGCCGCCCAGACTTTGCTGCTGCAAATCGGTGAGCAGGAGTTGGGCGATCGCCTCCAGTTGGGCATCCCGAATCCGAAAGTCGTCAACCAGTTCTAGCCGGACTGCGGCGCTGCCCAGCGTTTCATAAGCCACCGTTTGCAAAAACTGAGACGGCAGCCGAATTTCCAAAAAGTGGTCGGCTTGCTGCCAGCGAGCAAACACTGGCACCCCCGCTGGAGTAATCGAAATATCACCTTTGCCATACAGCCCGGTAAATCTTTTACTGCCTTTGATCTGGAGAAACTGAACCGGGCGGGAGGACAGCGATAGACAAATGGTGTGTTCCTCAGGAAAGTGGCAAAATGCCTCGCCTGCGGGCGGCTGAAACTGCTTAACCAGGATATTTTCCCAGCCTAAATTGTCGCTCGACAAGACAGGCGCGTGATCCATTTGAGCGGGACGCAGGTCAGCAGATGTCATCGGGTCAGATTCACTCAATTACTTCGTATTGTAGGCATAATGCCACATTGATCGTTTTGGTCTGGACAGGTAGATCGGAGGCGATCGCCCGCCAAAAAATCACCGCAAGATTTTGACAGAACCGCAGGAATCAAATAGTTCCCCTTGGCGGACTTCTCTACGCTAGAGACGTTGACCCCCCCAGGAGGAATTATGGCTCATCTGCTGCATCTGGATTCGAGTCCGCGGGATGCGCGATCGCGCTCTCGCCAACTCACCCGCGAATTTGTCGAAGCCTGGAAGCAGGCTCATCCTGCCGATACTGTCACCTATCGAGACATCGGCCGCGATCCGCTCCCGCATGTCAGCGAGGCGTGGATTGCAGCGGCCTACACACCGCCAGATCAGCGCACGCCAGAGCTTTGGGAGGCCATTCATCTGAGCGATCGCCTGGTCGATGAGCTGCTGGCCGCAGATATCTGCATCATTGGCGTGCCTATGTATAACTTCAGCGTGCCCAGCACAATGAAAGCTTATATTGATCAGATTGTACGCATCGGGCGCACGTTTGAATTCACACCAGAGAATCCAGAAAACCCATATAAAGCGCTGGTGCAGAACAAGAAAATGTTCATCATCACGTCACGCGGAATCTCCGGCTATGGCCCAGGCGAGAAGTACGAGATGCTGAACTATCAAGACCCTTACTTGCGGGCAGTTTTCGGATTTATCGGCATCACCGATATTACGTTTATTGCCGTTGAAAATGAAGAGTCTGGAGAACGCAGCTTGGCTGAGTCAATCGCAAAGGCTCGCACGCAAATTGCTCAGCTTGCAGCACGCTAGCCGGATGCTAAATCACGATTCGGAACTTGCACAACTGGGTGGGCGATCGCCAGAAACACGAGTAGATTGCAGATGGCGGCATTGACAAATTCGAGCCAGTTCCCCGCTAATCTCATCCCGCTAATCTCTAGCAGCGCTCTAGGTAAGATTGCCGCAGCGCCCAGCCCAGCGTCACTGTGCGGGTTGCCATGAAACAAGTGAGCGCCAGCCACAGCAGCGCGTTGCTCTGAGTTTGCCAGGCGATCGCCGCGATGGGAGCGAATCCCAGCAGCGATGAGGCAAGGGCCGACTTTCGCAACACGTTTCCTGCCGTGATGCCGAGAAAATAGCCGTCGAGCATATACGCCAGGGAGCCGAAGCCCAGCAGCGGCAGCAGCCACCAGGCCGACTGGCGCACGCCCTCCAGCACGTCGGCATGATGCGTCAGCAGGCGAAACAGCGGTTGGGGCAACAGGGCAAACAGGAGGGCGATCGCCAGTCCGAGTCCCAGGCTCAGCGCTCCAGAGAGTTCCGCCAAGGCCCGCAGGCGATCGCGCTGGCCGCCGCCGTGAAATTGGCCCGCGTAGGTTTCGGTGGCAAAGGCGAGGCCATCGATGAAGTAGGCCGCCAGGGTCACCACCTGGAGCAGCAGTGTATTTGCCGCCAGCACGGTCGTTCCCACCGCAGCGCTGAGGTTAGTAAACACTGCAAACGTGGTAATCAGGGCAAAGGTGCGAATCACAATATTGCCGTTCAGCAGAACCAGGGACTTCAGCGCTGCCGCGTTCCAGATTTTGGGAAACACTGCCCGCACCTGCGTCCCAGACACCTCGCGGCTCAGCAGACCCAGCGCCACCCCCAGCATGGCGTACTGGCTCAGGGCCGTGGCCGCGCCTGCCCCTGCGCTGGCCCAGCCCCATCGCACAATCAGCCAGTAGTTCAGCACAACATTCACGCCATTGCTGACCGCCGACAGCAGCAGCACCGCCCGCCCCTTACCCCGTCCCAAAAACCAGCCCATCCACACCAGATTGAGCAGCGTCGCGGGTGCCCCCCAAATCATCGCGTTGTAATAGGCTCGCCCGGCCTGTTTTACCTCCGGTGCGGCGCTCAGCAGCGTAAAGCCAATCTCTCGCAGCGGCAGTTGCAGCAGCACAATCCCCAGCCCCACGGTCAGAGCGATCGCCCCACCCCGTAGCCCCGTCAGCAGCACTTCGTCCGCGTCGCCCCGGCCCACTGCCTGCGCCGTCGTGCCCGTTGTGCCCATCCGCAAAAAGCCAAAGGTCCAGTACAGATAGTTGAATAAAACGGTGGCGATCGCCACGCCCGCCAGATGCCGAATCTCTGCCAAATTGCCCAAAAACGCCAGATCCAGCAGCCCCGCCAGCGGCACCAGCAGATTCGACACCATGTTCACACCGGCCAGTTGCAGGAACGAGAGCCAAAAGGGGTAGCGCATGGCAGGGGGTGGGGTTCAGAGTTAGGACTGAGAGAATTTTCGGTGACTTTGGAGGGCGATCGCCTAGACTAGACAGAATACCAGCAGTCTAGCAACTCGTTTTTCAACTCATCCCGCCCATGACCGCTACTCAAGTTCAGCCCTACACCGCCAGCGCCACCACAGTCCAGCTTCACTACACCGTCGCCATGCCCCAGCCAGAGACGCACCTGTTCGAGGTGACGCTGCGGGTTTCTGGCTGGCAACAGACCACGCTCGATCTCAAAATGCCCGTGTGGACCCCCGGCTCCTACCTGATTCGGGAATACTCACGGCATGTGCAGGATTTTTCTGTAGACTCTGGACTGACATGGGAGAAGATTAGCAAAAACCACTGGCGAGTTCACGCAAACGGCCCGTCAGAGATCACGCTGAAGTATCGCGTATTTGCCAATGAACTGACCGTCCGCACGAACCATCTCGACACGACTCACGGATACTTCAACGGCGCAGCGCTGTTCTTCTTTGTGCCAGGGTTCGAGCGTCAGCCCATTCGAGTGACGATCGTGCCGCCCAAGCCATCGTGGAAAATCGCAACCACGCTGCCAGCCGTGTCGGGTGAGGCAAACACCTTTGAAGCTGCTGACTTTGATACGCTGGTGGATACGCCTGTGGAGGTGGGCATCCACGATCGCCACGAATTTAGCGTGCTGGGTAAGCCCCACGAGTGGGTGATCTGGGGAACGGGCAACTACGACGCGGCAGATTTAATTCAAGACACCACGCGAATTGTGGAAGTGGAAGCAGCGCTATTCGGCGGGCTGCCCTACGAGCGCTATCTGTTTTTGCTGCATTTGTCGTCTCAGGGCTATGGCGGGCTGGAGCATAAAGACTCCTGCACCCTGAACTACGGGCGTTTCAGCTTCCGAGCTAGGGAGAAATACAACCGCTTTATGCAGTTGGTGGCACACGAATTTTTTCACCTCTGGAACGTGAAGCGGATTCGTCCGAAGGCGCTGGAAGTCTTTGATTATGAATCGGAAAATTACACGCCGTCGCTTTGGTTTTGCGAAGGGACGACCAGCTTTTATGATCTGGCAATTCCCTTTCGGGCGGGACTGTATGATGCAAAGACCTATCTCAAAGAATTGAGCAAGGAGATCACGCAGTTTCTCACGATTCCTGGACGCAAAGTGCAGCCGCTGAGTGAATCCAGTTTTGATGCGTGGATCAAGCTCTATCGCCGCGATGCAAATAGCAACAACAACCAGATCTCTTACTATCTCAAGGGCGAAATGGTGTCGCTGCTGCTGGATTTGCAGATTCGCGCCAAGCACCAAAACGGGCGATCGCTCGATGATGTCATGCGGCTGATGTGGCAGCGGTTTGGGCGGGATGAAATTGGCTTTACGCCGGAGGAGCTAGAAGGGGCGATCGCCGCTGTTGCCGAAACTGACCTCACCGACTTTTTCCACCACGCGCTGCACACCACCGAAGAATTGCCCTTTGACGAATACCTGCATCCGTTTGGGCTGTGCCTGCAACCCGACGACGTGAGCAGCGCCCCGCCCAGTCTGGGCATCACCGCCCGCGCCGAAAATGGCAAAACCACGATTCAGTTCATCGAAATGGGCGCACCTGCCCAGCAAGCCGGCCTCGACATTGGCGACGAGCTACTGGCGCTGGACGGGCTGCGGGTGTCGGCGGAGCAGTTGGGCGATCGCCTGCAAAACTACCGACCTGGCGACACAGTGCAGGTCACGGTCTTTCATCAAGACGAACTCCGCACCCTTCCCGTCACCCTCGACCCGCCCTCCCCCAGCAGTTTCAAGCTTACGCCCCTGCCGTCTGCCAACGATGCTCAAAAGGCACTTCTGCGGGGCTGGCTGGGTATCGACTGGGAAACGCTGTGTAACGTCATGTAACCAACTCTGGACAAGAAGCTTAAGCTCCAAGGCTCTCCGAATGGGGTGTGGTACTGTCTGAAAAAATTCCTCCATCACACTTGAGGAGATCTCTATGCCGCTACAGACACCGCCGCCACCGTCCATCAGTCCCAGCCAAATGACTCTGCTCCGCGTTGTTGCAGCGATGGCCTGGGCCGATGGCAACCTCGCCGAAGAAGAAGTAGATGTGATGCTCGACAGCTTTAGCGGACTCTTTGCAGCCGATGCGCCCCAAAAGGAAGAATTGCGGAAGGAGTTGCGGGATTACGTCATGCAAAATATTCCGCTGGAGGAACTCATTCCCAAACTGCAAACGATTGAGGAGCGGGAACTGGTACTGCGCCTGGGCTATGCTGTGATCAACTCCAGCGCCCGCACGCCTGATGAGGAACTCGTCAACGCTGAAGAAGCCGAAGCCTACCAGCGGCTTGTAAATCTGCTGGGCTTTGCGCCAGAAACGGTGAAGCGTGTGGAAGAAGAGGCGATCGCCGACCTGTCGCAAAGCGAAGGGCTGATCGAACGCCTCACCCGCCACCTGGGCGACTTCATTGGTCACTAAGCGTCCTTGTCCACCGACCCTAGCTCATCCTTTCCTAGCCCATCATCTCTAGCTCATCTCCAACATGCGCTGAATCGGTCTGAGCGCCGCCGCCTGAATCTCCTCGGATAGAGTAATTTCGGGCCGGCGGTTTTTCATGCAGAGATACAGCTTCTCTAGCGTATTCAGCCGCATGTGCGGACACTCGTTGCAGGCGCACTGGTTCAGCGGTGGCGCAGGGATGAAGGTCTTGCCAGGTTCCGCCTTTTGCATCTGGTGAATAATGCCCGGTTCCGTCGCTACGATGAAAGTGCGGCTCTCGCTTTTCTGGCAATAGCCGAGCAGCGCGGTGGTAGAGCCGATGTAGTGGGCGTGGCGCAGAACGGCGGGTTCGCATTCGGGATGGGCGATGACTTCTGCTTCGGGATGCTCGATTTGCAACTGCACAATCTTGCGTTCCGAAAAGGTTTCATGCACCATGCAGCTTCCCTGCCACAGCACCATCTCGCGCCCGGTCTGCTCCATGACATAGCGCCCTAGGTTGCGATCGGGGGCAAAGATGATGGGCTGATCAGGGGGAATCTGCTGCACGATCTTTACCGCATTGGAACTGGTGCAGATAATATCGCTGAGGGCTTTGATGTCTGCGGTGCAGTTGATATAGGACACGACAAGGTGATCCAGATGCGCCGCTTTGAACGCCGCAAAGGCATCGGCCGGGCAGCTATCTGCCAGGGAACAGCCTGCCTCTAGGTCGGGCAGCAGCACCAGCTTGTGCGGATTCAAAATCTTCGCTGTTTCTGCCATGAAATGCACCCCTGCAAACACGATCACGTCTGCATCGGTGCTAGCGGCCTGCTGCGACAACCCCAGCGAGTCGCCAATGTAGTCGGCAATGTCTTGAATATCGGGATCTTGATAATAGTGCGCCAGGATGACCGCATTGAGTTCGCGCTTGAGATCGGCGATCGCCCCAAACAAATCCCTGGGCAGCGTCTCAGAATTTTGGTAAGAAAAAACAGTTTGTAGCACAGTTTACGGACTTTCCAGGTAGTCATTGGATAGCAGGCATGAATTAATTATAGTCGTTTTCACCATAAAAGGGGCAGCGACGACTCAGGACAAGTTGCCAGCTTAGAGGGACAGAGATTTGGAGGGACAGAGATTTGGTGAATTCACCCACCACTTTAGAAATGCTCAGGAATTCTTATCAATCAGTGCTTTACGTTATCCAGCGAACACTATACGCTTATTCATAGCCTGAGTTCTATTAAAAATCTGATTTCCATAGACTAAATACTATTATTTTGATTCATTCACGACCCCATCTCCACTTAGAAATTCTTATCAGGTCAATGCTTTACGTTGAGCATCGAACACTATACCCTTGGGTGATAGTTCAAAGTCTATGAATAAAAGACAAAATATAGACTAAAGACTATGCGATCGATTGAGTTCGCCAATGGTGCATTAGATCTTTCATCCTTATCCCTATGCAAATTACCAATCACATCCACTTCAGGAACTTGCGGGGTGATTTCTTTGGTGGCTTGACCACCGCTATCGTCTCTTTGCCTCTGGCGCTGGCGTTCGGCGTGGCTTCTGGTGCTGGCCCCGTCGCCGGACTCTACGGCGCAGTCTGTGTGGGTTTTTTCGCAGCGCTGTTTGGCGGCACGCCGACGCTCATTTCAGAACCCACCGGCCCGATGACCGTGATTACGACATCCGTAATCGCCTCGCTGGTGGCCACTGATCCAGAACACGGACTGGCGATGGCCTTTACAGTGGTTATGCTGGCAGGCATTTTTCAAATCCTGTTTGGTGTGTTCAAGTTGGGCAAGTACGTTACGCTCATGCCCTACAGCGTCATTTCAGGCTTTATGTCGGGTATTGGCGTGATTCTAGTGATTCTGCAAATCGCGCCATTTCTGGGACAGAAAGCTCCCAAGGGTGGAGTGCTGGGAACAGTCACGAATTTGCCGACGCTGCTGGCCAACATCAACCCCCCAGCGGCTATTCTCGGCGGGTTGACGCTGGCGATCATTTTTCTATGGCCGCGCAAGCTTAAGCGCTATGCCCCGCCGCAGCTTGTGGCGCTGATTGTAGGCACGCTGGCATCACTGATGCTGTTTCCGGGGGCGGATATTCCGCGTATTGGCGAAATTCCAATGGGTCTGCCCACCCTACAGGTGCCGACGTTTACGCCCGGTCTGATGACCAAAATGCTGGTTGATGGAGCCATGCTAGGAATGCTGGGCTGCATTGATACGCTGCTGACGGCGGTGATTGCCGACAGCCTCACCCGCACAGAACACAACTCCAACAAGGAGTTGATTGGTCAGGGCATTGGCAACTTGGTGTCGGGTCTGTGCGGCGGGCTGCCGGGTGCGGGTGCAACGATGGGCACGGTGGTCAATATTCAAACGGGCGCGAGAACTGCCCTGTCGGGACTAACGCGGGCGGCAATTTTGCTGATCGTAGTTCTTTGGGCGGCGCAGTATACTCGCGCAATCCCGATGGCTGTGTTGGCGGGGATTGCCCTCAAGGTCGGGATTGACATTCTGGACTGGAGCTTTTTGAAGCGATCGCACAAGGTTTCGACCCGCGGCTCCATCATCATGTATGGTGTGCTGCTGCTGACCGTGTTTGTGGATTTGATTGTGGCGGTTGGCGTGGGTGTGTTTATTGCCAATATCCTGACGATCGAGCGTCTTAGTGAGCTGCATTCTCAGGAAGTCAAGGTTATCAGCGACACGGATGATGATGTGGTGCTGAATGACGAAGAAAAGCGCCTGCTGGACGAGGCAAACGGTCGTGTGCAGTTGTTCTATCTGAGCGGGCCGATGATCTTTGGGGTGTCGAAGGCGATCGCCCGCCAGCATAACACCCTGGCCGACTGCGACGCGCTGGTGATGGATCTGAGCGACGTGCCTCACATGGGCGTGACTGCCTCGCTGGAAATTGAAAACGCGATTCGCGATGCGGTGGAGAAGGGTCGCCAAGTCTACCTCGTTGGCGCAGCGGGCAAGGTCAAGCGCCGTCTGGAAAAGCTCGGTGTTTTTAACCTGCTGCCCCACGATCACCTGTTTACCGACCGCACAGATGCGTTGCGGATGGCAGTGAGTACGGTCAGCAGCTATCCCAAGGGACTAGGCCATCGCTCTATTTCATAGCGTCTGATTCGCGTTCATAGCGTTTGATTCGCGTTTTATTCACAGCGTTTTACAGAAATCCGTTCCCTTCCAAAACGGTGAGTCACCCCGGATTCTTCAAAGAGATCCGGGGTTTTTTGTGCTTTTCGTATCGAGTTTTGAATGTTCTCTAGACATCCTCTAGACGGCGGACAGGGATGCCAGCGGATCGGGAATCGTCGCCGAAGGAGCCTCGAACTGGCCAACCAGCACATATTCATGGCGCAGCTTGAGCCAGGTAATCATCTGCGGGTTCGTCGAAATCACCGCCACCGCAGGGCGGGGACACTTTGCCTTGAATTCGCTCATCTCCGGTGCTTCTAGAAACGCAGGCTCACGCACCAGCCAAAAATCAATTTCTTTGCCCGTTTCGGCATAGTGGCGAGTGCGCTCGCGCAGCGACTCATCAAGCGGCTCCTCTTGGAGCAAAAATTTTTCACTGGCCAGGATGAAGTGATAGGTGGTCATGAGAGGTATTGGGATATTTGAAGAATAAAGGGTTGGAGCAAGGGTTGGGATTGGGTTAAGAGAAGGAAACTGGCACTTGTAGCTTTGTTCTCCATCGCTCATTTTCTCATCCCGGCAGCCCCAGCATGGCCTGTTTCATCTCGCGGATGGCCCGATCCATACCCACAAGGACAGCACGGCTGATGATGCTATGGCCGATGTTGAGTTCCTCCATACCGGGAAACTGGGCGATGGGGCGCACGTTCCAGTAGGTGAGTCCATGTCCTGCATTGACCCGCAGCCCAGCGGCGATCGCCCGTTCACAGCCCCGCGCCAGCATCGCCAGTTCGTGGGCGTGGCTTTGCTCGTCATGGGCTTCCGCATAGCGGCCTGTGTGCAGTTCGATAAACTGCGCCCCCACAGCAGCGGAAGCGTCGATCTGGGCTGCGTCGGCATCAATGAACAGGCTGACGGGAATGCCCGCCGCTTGCAGCGTGCTGACGACGTGCAGCATCCGGTCTTTTTGTCCGGCGATGTCGAGGCCGCCTTCGGTGGTCACTTCCTCGCGGCGTTCTGGCACGAGTGTTACGTAATCGGGACGAATGTCGAGGGCGATCGCCACCATCTCGTCTGTGGCTGCCATCTCTAGGTTCAGATGGGTCCGCACCGTCTGCCGCAGCAGCCGCACATCCCGGTCTTGAATATGCCGCCGATCTTCCCGCAGGTGAACCGTAATGCCATCGGCCCCGGCTAGCTCTGCCAGCACGGCCGCCGCTACCGGATCGGGTTCCACCGTGCGCCGCGCCTGCCGAATTGTGGCGACGTGATCAATATTGACACCCAGCGTAGGCAAGGCTAAACGCTCCAACTCATTAAGATTTTATTGGATCACCTTATTGGATCACCTTATTGGATCACAGCAGGGCATCCAGCGGACACAGCCGCCCTGCCCTCCTCCATCATGCCACCATCATGCCATGCCAAGGCCCAGGGATTGGCGTGAAAGTATCCTAACCGACGGCATTGGGCGCTGGGGGCGCATCGGAGGCGGGGGGTTCTACAGGATTGGACGGCGGCGCGGGTACAGGGAAAGGTTGCGGTGCTGGGCTGGGCGCTGAGACGGGAATAGAGTCGGGGGCTAGTTGGGGAACTGGTTGGGGGACTGGCGCAGGCAGGGCAGCAGGCAGGGCGTGGCCCAGTGGCACAAAGTCAAACCCAAAGCCCGATCGCAGGCCAGGCTGCACTGTCACCAACTGCACGCCCTGGTTGCGATCGCCCGTTGGCAAAAATCGCACCGTTCCTGTCGCGCCGCTGGCAAAAAAGTCAGGGGAGCGGAGCACCTGCTGCACACCCGCGCGGTTCGGGGCCTGCTCCAGCGCGGCAATCAGCGTTTGGACCGCATCGTAGGCCGTGGCGGTGCGCCAGTTCACGTCGCCTCGCCAAAGCTGGCGCGATCGCTCCACAAACGCCGCCTGCGACGCAGACAGAATATGCCACGGCACTGCCACCACCATGCCCACAGACTCCGGCCCGCCCACCTCCAGCGTCTTCGGCGCGTATACATCGCCGCCCGCCAGCAGAGGCAGTCGCCCGCCATTCGTCCGCACCACTTGCAGCGTCCGGTCAAGCTGGTCGCCATCGGTCAGCAGCACCAGCGCCGTCGCGCCTTGGGACGTTGCCTGCTGAATGCTGTCTGCGGCGCTAAAGGTAGACTGCGACACGTCGATTTCTCGCACCACTAGCCCCCCGCCGAGAGAGAGTGCCGTCCCAAATTCTGCCTTGAGCGACTGGCTGTAGCGGCTGCGCGAGTCGAAAAAGACGGCGGCTTTTTGCTGCCTCATTTGGTTGAGTAAGTGATCAGCCAGGGCGCGGGCGGTCACAAAATCGCTGGGCACGGTGCGATAGGTATAGGCTCCAGCATGGGCTAGTTCAACGGCGGTGCTGAGGGGCGAAATGGCAACCAGTTGCTCCGCTTCGTAAATCTCCGCAGCCGCCAGAGTTGCCTCGGCGCTGGCGTGGCCAACCACACCCAACACGGCAGGATTGGCAGCCAAGGCCTGGGCGATCGCCCTTGCCACAGCAGGACGGTTTTCGTCATTGGCAATGATCACCCGCAGCAGCACGCCGCCAATGCCGCCCCGCTGGTTAACTTCCTGCTGCGCCTGGGCCACACCCCGCAGCACCTCCAGCGAACTGTTCAAGTCCTGGCTGAGGGGCACGGAGACGGCGATCGCATAGGCTGGGTTTGCGCCAATCTGGGCGTTGTTCAGGTAAATCAGCGCCTCTGGATCGTTGGGCGTGGATTGGAGCGCGGCGGCAAAGTAGGCAGCGGCCTGGCGAGAATTTCCAGCGGCGATCGCCTGCACGCCCTGATGCTTCTCTGGCGACGCGCCCGCCTGAATCAACAGCCGCTCGCCGCTGCTGATGCGCCCTAGCACCTCGTTGGGCGAGAGTCCGTCTGGCTCTGTAGGACGCAGCCGAGTGCTAACCGACAGCAAATGCGCCGTTTTCAGATGATCTGCCGACCACCACAGCCCCATCATCACCACGCCCAGCGTGATTAACAGTGAAAGGACAAATGCCGGTGTTTCCGTTTCCCGTTGGCTAGACATACTTTTTTACAAGGGCGATGCACCCGCCGCTACAAGACTCGCGACAGCGCCAGATAAACCAGTCTGAATATAATTCCGACGAAAACGGCCAGCAGTCCGGCAAAAATGGCCAACATGAAAATATTGGGTAGCGACGGCGCAGCAATAATCGCTAGCCCTCTTCTAAGCGGCGTAAACGCCACCAGCGCCAGCGTGATCCCTGCAATGATGAGCAGATCGTTGCGCTCGATCCAGCGGCGCGATTGGGCAAAAATCAGCCCCACCACGATTCCCAGCAGCGGCACCCAAAATACCGGACTGACAATCGTCGTCCCCAGCAGGCTGAGCAGGGCGATCGCCACTAGCCCGCCCTCAAAACCCGTGAACAGCGCCCCACCCAAAAACTCCATGAGCGAAAACGGCGCAAC
>NZ_DVEA01000315.1:0-2649 GCF_015295965.1 Thermoleptolyngbya sp. M55_K2018_002 | reverse complement strand
TCGCCCACGCGCTGGGTGGGACTGTCGGGCGAAATCAGCGTCGGGTCTGCGGCTTCCAGATCCTGAAGCTCTCGATAAAGCTGGTCATACACGGCATCGGGCAGCGTTGGCGCATCCAGCACGTAATACTCATAGCTGGCCTGGTTCAGCAGGTTCCGCAGTTCGGCGGCCCGCTGCGCTGGCGTGGGGGCTTGGGGAGAAGCAGTTGCAGAATTAGGAGGTTTGGCTGCCACGGTCAGTCTGGGTTAAAAGCGCAGGTTAATGATTCGCTTCTCGATTAGCGATTAGCTTGGTGCAAAGTCATCTGGTAGTTCATCGATCCTTTCAATACCCAATTCTCTACAAAGTGCTTTTAACTGAAGCAGACTCAATTTTGCCTCAGTTTTGCCAGCAATCCAGCGTTGATAAGTGGATCGCGGAATTCCACACCGAATCGCCAACTCATCCTGAGTGAGCTGGGTGCGTTCTAATCGCAAGGCCTCGATTGCCGAAGGGCGATTCTGGAATTGGGCAGCGCTGGCGTTAGTGTCTTCGGGCATTGAGAACAAGGTTTATCCCAACATGAAGCCTCAGGTTGACATATTCAATTTGAAGCTTCAAAATGAGACATAACATTTCTAGGGAAGCTCAACGCCTTGCGGTGAGGGCTTGCCCTGGTTTTAGTGTCTCATTTCTCCCAACAAAAATACTAAGGGCTATTACGACCAGCTTCATCCGTGGGTGGTCTATCGTCTGCTGCCCAATTGTCAAACGATTGCCGTGGCTCGGTTTCGGCAGCGCAACGATGCAGAGATGTATCTAATTGCAGTGCGGCACTTGGTGCAGAATGCACGGTGGGCAATTGCCTTTGATCCACCACCCATGCCAGCGTCAGGGACAGAGCGGCGATCGCCCAATGTTTTGGACGCTTCTGCCAAAGGGAAAGAACGCCAGCGCAATTGAATCCTCCATATACGTTTATGAACGATCGCGCCTACACCGTCTGTTTCTGATTTATCCTTTAGCCTTTGATCCGTAGATTGCAATCCTCCTTTGATCTTTTGATCTATTGAGTTGTTTCCGCATCAAGCAGGGGTTAAACATGGCTGAGTGGCAGGAAATTTCGGGTGGCGTAACTGCGCCAAAGGGCTATCGGGCAGCGGGCATTGCCGCAGGGCTAAAGCCGTCAGGTGCGCCGGATCTGGCGCTGATTTATTCAGAAGTGGAGGCGATCGCCGCTGGAGTCTTTACTACCAGCCAGGTGAAGGCAGCCTGCGTAGACTATTGCCGTCAGCGGCTAGAGGCAAAGGCGACGGCGCGGGCTATTTTATGCAACGCTGGACAAGCCAACGCAGCCACGGGTTCCCAGGGTTGGGAGGATGCCCTGGAAAGTGCCCAGCTTTTGGCGACAGCGCTGAATATTCCAGTCGAGCAAGTGCTGGTGGCTTCGACGGGGGTCATTGGGCAGCGCATCCGCATGGAGCAACTGCGATCGGGCATTCCCAATCTGGTGGCCGCTGCCACGCCCGACGGCTCCGATGCCGCCGCAAAGGCAATTATCACCACCGACTTAGTGACCAAGAGCGTGGCACTGGAAACGACGCTGGACGGTCGCCCGGTGCGAATTGGCGGCATCTGCAAGGGGTCTGGCATGATCCACCCCAACATGGCGACGATGCTGGCCTTTGTCACCTGCGACGCGACCGTTTCGCCCCATCTCTGGCAGCAAATGCTAAGCCGCGCCGCCGATAAAAGCTTTAACCAGATCACGGTAGACGGCGATACTAGCACCAACGACACGCTGCTGGCGCTGGCCAACGGCGAATCGCGCACGCCCGCGATTACCGAGCCGGGCCCCGATGCCGAGCGGCTAGAGGGAATGCTGACGGAGGTGTGTATGCGGATGGCCAAGGCGATCGCCCGCGATGGCGAAGGCGCAACCTGCCTGCTGGAAATTCGAGTCAGCGGCGCACCAGACGACGCAGCCGCCCGCCAGGTAGCCCGCACGATTGCCGGGTCGTCCCTGTTCAAATCGGCAGTGTTTGGGCGCGACCCAAACTGGGGTCGCATCGCCGCCGCCGCTGGACGGGCCGGGGTGCCCTTCGACCAGGGCGAACTCCAAGTCAAGCTGGGCGACTTTTTGCTGATGGATCACGGACAGCCGCTGCCCTTCGATCGCCCCGCCGCCAGCAACTACATGAAGCAAGCCGCCGCTGGGGAATACCTGAAAACCGACACGGTGCTGGTGTCCGTCAGCATTGGCAGTGGCCCTGGGGTGGGCATGGCCTGGGGCTGCGACCTCAGCTACGACTATGTGAAGATTAACGCAGAATATACGACCTAGAAGGGCGGTTCCGATGGACGGACTGACGCTGCGGGCGATCGCCGCCGACACGATGAGCTACGCCATCGACTCGATTCGCAGCAATCGGGCGCTGGTGCAGTCGGTGCAGGCCTCGCTGAATCGGATTGGGCACCCGGTTGGAACCGCCACGGGCGACTGGAACCCCCATACGGAGGTGGCCTACCGCGCCTTCGCCGCCAAACACCAGCTGCCCCCCGACGAGCTATCGCCCCGGTTGGCTAGCCTGCTGCTGAGCCTGCCCACGGTTCACACCCCGCCCGCGCCCAGTCCCACGTCGAGCGCCCAACCTGCCCCAAATCCAACGC
>NZ_DVEA01000263.1:0-2652 GCF_015295965.1 Thermoleptolyngbya sp. M55_K2018_002 | reverse complement strand
ATATTGCGGCTGAGGAAAACCCGAAACAGGGCATCAATGTCGTTCCCAAACGGCTCGCTGGTTCTGGGATTTAGCCCCGTTTTGAGCTGGCGCAACTCTAGCACTTCTTGCTCCAGCGATTGCTCGATGCGCTCATACAGGCGAGCCAGCAGCGTTTGGCGGATTCCCACAATCGACACCAGCATCGAAGCCGCCACGAGCAAAATATACCAACCCAGAATTCGTGTCCGCAGACTGGAAAATAGCCGATTGAGTCGCATGGGTGAATGAGCAGAACGAGCAGATTGCAATCCTGAGTGGGCTTCTTGACCGCAGCAATGGAAGAAAGTTCCAGTGGAAGTCTTCTTGCTCAGGATAGGGTGCATCAGGATTCGTACCGTATCAGGATTCTCGCGCTTTTCTTCTCCGTCCAGCCCATCTCCCGCTATAGAATAGGGTTAAGCGCAGGCTTAACAATTTTTTAAGAAACCATTCCAAGGGCAAGGAGAACACCATGTCAGAGTTTGCAACTCGCTTGAGCGAATGGCTAGACCCCATCGCTGATGTCTTTCGCAATCTCAATGTGCCAGAGCCGATTGTGCATTGGGGACACCCCGCGATGATGGGCATTGTGGTGCTGGTAATGGGCAGTTTTGCGGCGGTGACGGGCTGGCAGGGCCGCTTGCTGACGGCGACCGACGACGCGCTGGCTGCAAAAAAGCGCACAGACCATAAGAAAATTGCCGGACTGATGTTTCTGTTCATCGCAATGGGCTACACGGGTGGCATCCTGTCGCTGGTGATGCAAAACCAGCCAATTTTGCAAAGCCCCCACTTTTGGACGGGTTCGGTGGCGCTAGGGATGCTGGCGGTCAACGGGCTGATTGCTGCGTTTGGCTTTTCTCAGGGCAAAGGCTTCCGCACGGTTCACGCCTACCTGGGTAGCGTAGCGCTGGCGCTGCTGCTGATCCACGGCATCTTTGGGCTAAAGCTGGGTCTGTCGATTTAGTCGATTTAGTCGATTTAATTGATGCTAATCGATTTGGGTTAGTGGATTAGGGGCAACCCGCAACAAACCTTCGCCAGTATCCGTCAGTCCCTACGCACTTACGATAGGTTTTCTGGGTTTTGAACGATTTCTCGCGGGCGCAGCCCGCGAGAAATCGTCCAACTGCGTAAGTCCTATCCGTTTGGACGGCTGATTGGACGGCTGAGCCGCAGGCAGTGCAATGATGCAGCCCTGCAACGCTCAGCCGTTCCGCTATTCTGGCAGCTTGTATTGCCCCACGATGCGCTTGGCGTAGTCGGGGACGTGTTGCTTTAGCTTGTCGGGATAGTTGCGCTTCACGTAGAGATAGTTGCGGGTGAAGTGCGAGTCGATGGAGAAGCGGGCATATTCCAGCCCTTTGGGGCCAATTTTTTCGATCACCACGCCCATCAGCTTGGCCGCCCACATCGGCAGCGTCACGCCTTTGTCGTAAGCGGGGATGCTGTTTTGCACGGCTTGATGGCGATCGCCCTGGGACATCACAGGCTGCGTCTCAAGCTGGTCTTTCACCAACTCCAGCATCTCCGCGCCCGTCTCATTTCGCACCACAATCCACTGCCAGCCGAAGGGTGCGCCCATGTAGCCCACCACCAAATCCGCCAGTGAGTTTACATAGTCAAAACAGGTCATGCAGGAGGGCGCAAACACGTCCTTCAGTTCGTTCGTCTTCAGCCCAAAAAACGGCACCGTCTCTGTAGAACCGTCTTCGTGTTTGAAATGTACGCGAAAATCCTGCATAAACTCGTAATAGACCACCGTATCGGGCGATCGGCTGGTGGTGTCGAGAAATTTCTGCAAGCCAGCGCGGGTCACATTGTCCACGCACGGCGTTCCCAGCACATAGAGTTTCTCTAGCCCCAGCTTGTCTTGCACCGCCCGCAGCGCCTGGATTTGGCAACCCACGCCAATCACCAGTAGCCGCTTCATGCCCGACTGCTCTACCAGCTCCAGCACCGACAGGTTGGGCGACAGGGTGGGCTTATTGACCCGCGCCGCCAGGATTTCTTCGGGCGTGGTAGCGATCACGGGCTTTGGCTGAAACCGATCCTCCTCCGTGTTTTGCACGCAGACCACCCCTTCCACCAGCCCCCGGTTCAGCATTTCAATGGCAATGCTGCTGACGATGCCCGTCCACTGGGCCCCTTTGATGGGCTGGGTCTTGCGGGCTGCCATCATGTCTTGATGCACCCCAAAGTACACATCGTTTTCTTGGGACAGATCGCGGCTGCGCCCGTGAAATTCCTGCTCTAGGTCGGCAATCTGCTGGTTGATAAAGGCGCAGGCTTCCTTCACGTAATGCACATAGTACGTATCGCAGAGGCCGCACTCGCTGCACAGTTCCTTGGCGGGGCGACGGCTGCCGGGTTTGAGGGCGCGGGCTTTTTTGTGGGCGTTGGGCGAAACGGCGGTCATGAGGGGTTTGAAGTCGGGGTTGAGCGTCAGATTAGCGTCCGATTAGCGTCCGATTACGGTCAGGCTACAAGTCAGATTACAGCGGGATCGGGCCTAGCGCTGCGTGACTGATCCTGTTTTCACAATACCGTAGGGTGGGGATTAGACTGAATCTAGAGGGCGCATCCCAGTTATGCAAGTTTGCCCTCATCCCCCAGCCCCTTCTCCCAAAA
>NZ_DVEA01000402.1:0-2653 GCF_015295965.1 Thermoleptolyngbya sp. M55_K2018_002 | reverse complement strand
GTCGATGACAGCATGGACGTGGACAACCCGCCCCAGGCCGACGACTACGGCTTTGGCAGCTTTGTGAAACTTGAGGAACCGGGCGATCGCCACTGGGCCGTCGGGCTAATCTACAACTCGCTGCTGATGAACCCGATGTTCATGAGCAACGGGCCGCGCCTGTCGAGCGAACCCGACCCGCTGTTTACGCCAGATTTAATCACCGAAACCCGCACGCTGCTGGGCGTGGTGCTGGTGGGCTGGATGGCGCAGGACAACGGGCAGCCCTACGGCATCCACGGCATTCCCCGCGTGGTCGTCCCCGTCAACACGCCCGTATCGATCATGACCCAGGACGAAATTTACCGCTTTCACCTCAACCAAGCGGGCAGCCCCCAGTTTTGCTACTATAGCCACCTGCTGCGCTGCGGCGGCAACTTTGCGCCCGCCCTGACCCAGCAAACGCTGCAAGAACTGGTCGATAGCCGCCTTTTTTCTGGCCCAGACCAGCGAGCGCTAGAAATTCTCTGTCGAGAGCTTTCCTGGAAAAGCACCATGGGCGCAATGCGTTAAAATTCAGCAGTGCAAAATTCAGCGACAAAATTCAGCAGCAAAACTCAGCGGCAATCTCCGCTTCATCCCACACCAGCGGCTGAACGGTCTTAAGCGTCAGCGTTACCCGGCAAACTCCACACCGTGATGTCGGTATTTACGGAAGTGCAGAGAATTTTATGACACCCGTAATGTCACACCCACAAAAAAATCCGACAGTCTCGAATTGAGTCTGCCGGATTATAGTGTGTTCCCTGTTGATGACTCGGCTAGAGTTGAGTCTCCTTAAGTATGCCGATGCAGGGAGAACTGAAGCGCGATCGCGATCATCTCCAGTTGTGATTTTTGTCACATGCTTCAGTGACGAGTCCGTTCGTTTTTCACCAGAGGATCGCTGCACAGCCTGACTGCACAGCGATCCTCTGGTGATTTGTACGGTTTCAGCTAGGGAAACCCGCCTGACTGCACCCGCGAGAAAGCATCCTGCGCTGGCAATATGGTCACAGGCAACCTAGTCATACAACCTAGTCATAGACAACTCGCGCGTCAAACCCTTCTCTCCGAAGCTGCTGATTCACAGCCGCAGCGGCAGAGTAATCGCGGAAAGAGCCTGCATTGATGAATGGCCCCCGCAGTGCGTCCGAGTCGCGGTAGGCATCGCGCACAAAGCGACGCACCTGGAACAGTAGCTCATCGCTGCTCCCCGGTATGGCAACCCGGTAGGGACCGCCGTAATGGCCTGGAAACCCTGGGTCGGTTGGGCCGCCGATGTTGGCAGGTACTAGGTACTCAGAGGCAATCCAGCCGCCCGTGCCCGCCAGTTCAACCCAGGTCAAACCACCGGAAAATTCCTGCCGTCCAGACAGGCGCACGCGCACCCCATCATCGATGCCTGCAACTACCTGCCCATTAGGACGATTACGCACGTTTACGCCAATTCCGCTATTGGTGCGGACAATCGCCTCGCGCCCCAACCAGTTCCCCGGCGGAATGGGCTGCGACGGGCCGCCGATGCCGCCACCCGACACGAGATAGCCCAGCCCCAGGGCCCGCAGCGTTTCGGGGCCAGCCTGTCCGTCTACCATCAATCCGTTTCGTCTTTGAAATGCGATAACAGCGTTTTCTGTTTCAAGACCGTATACACCGTCTGCAAAGATGCCCAGCGCCGACTGAATTGCGGCAACATCTGATCCCTGGCTGCCAAAGCTGTAAACTTGGGCTAGCGCTTCGCCCCCCGTGAGCAAGACAGAGGAGGCGATCGCCATCCCTGCCACCTTCCACAGCATCGAGCGGGTCACTTGACGAACTTGGGCTTGGCGAGCTTGAATTTGTCCGGCAATGTTTGAGCCTGACCTGAAAGATTTAAGAGCAGAAAGCGTCTGGAAAACAAAGTTGGGCTTCATAGGAGGATTGCTCATTCGTGACTACAAAATTTAGCGGCTGCGAATTTTTTCGGGGAGGCCCCTGCTAAAACTGACAACCGTTTAGGACACACCTCAACCTCAATGCGACCTGAGTGCAAGGTCAAACCTCTGCGGATGCAAATTTTGCACTAGAGCAGAGATAAAAAATACCAGACAATCTTGAGGGGCTAAATGTGCCGATACTTCTGGATTTAGCTACACTGTGAACCGAATGGATTTCGGAACCCTAAAAATAGGACAGGTGGGCTAAAAGTGAAGATGCCACAAATCAGGCTCCGCCGCAGTCAGAGGAGCATTATTTCTACTAGCATATCATTCGGGTTTCGAGCATGAAACGGTTTTTCTTCTCTCGTCGTTTAGCATGGATCATTCCCGTTGCAAGCCTGCTGGCCGGGGCCAGTTCTGCCGTACTAGTCAGCACAATTGAGCAATATACCCAGGCCGAAACGACCGATGGAAAACTATCCGCAGCAGAGCCTTCTTTTGCCCAAGACTCTGTGCCGGATGCCGAAATAGTCAACCCCAATGACGCAGCAGAAAATGCTCAAACCCTGAATTCTTCTGAGCAATCTGACCCTACAAAAAGCGGGTCGGACAACTCTTTTTTGCTGCCCAATGGTCGCCCAAGTTTGTCGCCGCTCCCTGCGCCAGCCGAAACCTGGGAATGCGAGGTTGCAGTGGTGGGCGGGTCGCTGGGT
>NZ_DVEA01000354.1:0-2700 GCF_015295965.1 Thermoleptolyngbya sp. M55_K2018_002 | reverse complement strand
GACCGTCGTTGAAATCGCCCATCACCACCAGGCGATCGCCCGCCAGCACGGCCCCGGCCACACCCGTCGCCCGACCAGAGGGAGACGCACCCACCACCGCACCCCGGCTCAGGGTTGCCGAAAAGCGCTGGAAAGAAGAGCGGGTCATCCCCTGCGCCAGCAGCACAGTTTCCGCCTGACGCACTTCGGCGATGGGGGCGGGGCCTGCCGGACGCATCCAGCCAGAGACGGCTTGGGCCAGGGACGGGGTAGACAGCCCCACGAGAGATAGGCACGTCAGCGCACCCAGAATGAAATGGAAAAGAATCTTTTTGGAATGAATCATGGCTTTGAGGCGTTCGATAGCGCTTGCAATCAAGACTCGCGATGAATCCTAATAAACACTACGCCCAAAGCTGCTGTTTGGATGTGTGATTTCATCCTCGCTCGGAATCTGCATCAGAAATCTGTACCCAGCCCGACAGAATTTATCAAAAGACAGGGGATAATGCTCTCTGTTCTGGGTGAGGCGATCGCCAGTATTTGAACCCATCACGACTGGTCGGGCGCTGCTCAAGCAAAGGCGCTGCTTAGATTTAGGAAGGCTGCTCATGAAAGTGCAAGATTTGAAGGGAAAAACCGTTGCGTTTGCCGGGTCGGGCGGGCTGGATAGCTGCACCATTACGCGCTGGCTGACAAATCAGGGCGTGAATGTGGTGTGCTTTACGGCCGACCTGGGGCAGCCAGATGAGGAAGACATGGATGCGGTGCGCCAGCGGATGCTGAAGGCAGGCGCGGTGGACTTTGTGCTGCTGCCCGTGCGAGAGGCGATCGCCGAAGACGGCCTCAAGGTGATCCAGTCGCAGGCCTGCTACGAAGGGCGCTACTGGAACACAACAGGCATCGCGCGGTGTTCCCTGACCAAGGCAATGATTTTGGAAATGAAGCAGCGCGGGCTGACGATTTTTAGCCACGGCGCAACGGGGCGCGGCAACGACCAGGTGCGGTTTCAGCTCATTACCAATATGCTGGCTCCAGAGTTTGAGGTGTATGCACCCTGGCGCGACGAGAGCTTTCTGGCGCGGTTCCCCGGCCGCAGCGAGATGATTGATTTCTGTCAGGAAAATGGGCTGCCCGTAACGGCTACCAAAGACAAGCCCTATTCCACCGATGCCAACCTGCTGGGGCTGACGCATGAATCGGGAATGCTGGAGGCGCTGACCACCCCGGCCCAGTTTGTGAAGCCGATTATGGGCTGCTATCCGCAGGACGCGCCCGACGCGCCAGAAGTCTTTACCGTGCGGTTTGAAAAGGGTCGCCCGGTGAGCGTGAATGGGGAATCGGTGAATCTAGTGGATGCGTTTTTGAAGACGAATGCGATCGCCGGAAAGCACGGCATCGGCATCGGCACGCACCTGGTCGAAAACCGCTTTGTGGGCATCAAGTCGCGCGGCGTATACGAAAGCCCCGGCGTAGAAACCCTGGGCACTTGCTACGCTTATCTGCTGCAACTGATCCTAGATCGGCGGGCGCGGGAGTTTTATGACCAGCTTTCGCTCCTGGTGGCCAAGCAAATCTATCAGGGCTACTGGTTTGACCGGGCAACGCAGATGATGCTAGCGGCGATCGCCAACACGGCCGAACTCGCCACCGGAACCATCAGCGTGTCCCTTTACAAAGGCAATATCTCCTTTGTGGCGGCCGACGACGTGCCCCATATCCTCTATTCCGAAGAAAACGCCTCAATGGAGGGCGTGGGCGACTATAACCACGGCGACTCGGAGGGGCTGCTGCGGGTCTTTGGCGTGAGCGCCCGCGTGCTGGCCACCAGTGGTCAGGTCGGTCTTTGAAGAACTGGGGACTACGTTGAACGTGGGCCGAAACTGGGATGCGAGTTGATTGCTTGAGTGCGTCGCGCACAAACAATCAACTTGCATCTCTAGGGCCTTGCGCTTTGGCAGGCTAAACATCGGCAGGCGAAACCCTAACGTTTTAGCACACTCCGATACCGCGGCCTTGCCCGATGCCAGATGCTCAAGGGCTTCATTAAGCAAACTAAGCAAACTAAGCAAACAATGAAGAACTGGAGCGGTGGATAAATCACCAATCAGATGAACAGGGACTCACCCATGCTGCCGCTGATGATAAGGGGGGTTTTTAAGGGAGCAACAATCCTATGTCTGGATGCCTATGTCTGGATGATTCCGTATCCTCTGCGCCTTGTCGATCCCCAGTTGGGCGGCTAGAGTCTTAGTGAGTGCATCCAGCTTGGGCATTTTGCGGATGGGGATGGAGTTGCGCGATCGCCCCTTGGTAGGATAAGCACGAGGGCGGTCGCCACCTCAAAACCTCGTCAGATGCTTCTCCTAAGCCCTCGTTGCATGGTTCGTTGCATAAGATGCACAGGAGATGCACGGGAGATGCATAGGACTGTCGAATTCATTGGCTGTGAATCCGTAATGGCGTTTGGGTAACTTGAAAGAAGTTGAGTCAGACGCATCGCCCTGTTTCTACCTGGAACTGCCATGAGCGCCCCCTCCTCGCATCTACATTCCACATCCTCCCCATCGGCCGACCCGCTTGATGGGGACAATGCAACGGTTACGGTCGAGGTAGAAGTCCTCACCGATGGTTCGAGTGCTGGGCAATTGAGTGGGCGATCGCAGCCGCCAGAATCACCCGCTCCACCCCCCGTCCCTCCCCCCAATCCAAACAGCGATC
>NZ_DVEA01000215.1:0-15034 GCF_015295965.1 Thermoleptolyngbya sp. M55_K2018_002 | reverse complement strand
GCCCGCGAGAAATCGTCCAAAACCCAGACAACTTAATCGCAAGTGCGTAAGTCCTGAGGGTAATTTCAGGTGATCTCACTTCGGCAGCAGGACACTGGAGGATTTGATCTCAGAAAGTCAGGCTCAATTCTGTGGGGCTACCCGTCGGGAACTTCCTGGGTGAATCCTCAGTCGTGCCCGACTGTAAGTGACACCATGAAGATTTAGCCTATTCTCATTGGATGCATACGGAATTTTACGGAGTTGATGCTCGAAGATCCGCAAGCAGATCAGTCCAAGTGATGATTGTTACACAAATTGGTTGATCTTCTGCGGACTATACGGTATGTTTGTGTATACGTTGTGCGACACACTCAGTTGAAATACGGAAAACCTAAAAGTCTGCGAAAAGTCTTTATCAAGAAATAACTTTTCCCTCCAGACTCTTCCGGCTTCTAAAAGCGACTGGGATGCTGTGTCCGCACAGCGGCTTTTGAAAGTGCAATCCCTGCACTGCCCGGAGCGTCCGTTGGAGCGTTCGTTTACACCTTATCTGTTTGCATATGACTGCAATATGGCTGCATATGACTTATGGCTAAGGAGCAAGATGGGCCGCCGCCCGAACGTGTTCCCCGCTGCCTTTTTCTCAGTTGGGTTTCCCCTATGATGGGGCGGCTTTAGGGCATGACGACTTGGGCGATCGCCCTCCGGATTGCAGATTCAGGATCACGCTTGTTTTGTGTCTTCTCGATCTCGTGTCTTCCCCGTTTGTTGATGTCTTGGCTTTGATAAACCCCTAAGGTGACATCCTTCAAGATGAGCTTACGGCAATTTCTTTCAGAGCCAGAAGAGAACCAGAGTAGCGACAGTTCTGGCGCTCGGTCAGTTTTTTCTCCCGTCCTGCCGCTATTTCGACGCATTCCGCCAGAGCGGGTTGGGCTATGCGGCGAATTTGACTACGACGGCCTCTCCAAGCGAGTTGAACATTGCTTCCGTCAGCACTGCCGCGAGACTGATCTGCTGGGGCTGCGCGTCAGCCAGCGGGGGGCGATCGTCTTGCTGACAGGTCGCTTTTCCAGCCCCCAAGTCAAGCACGAGCTAGTGGCGCTGGCACTGGGCGTAGATGGCGCAGTCGGCGTGGAGGTAAACGGAGAAACCATTTTCCCGCCGCTGCGAACCTGCGGACTGAGTCTTCCCCCGTCGCTGCATCGGGTGGGCTAGCTGAAGGGCAGTTTGAAGGAAACACGGGAAACAGGCCTGCGTTAGATCCCATAGGCATCTAACGTAGGCCCGAATGAGGAGAAACAGATTCAGGAAACCTATCTAAAGGGTTGATTCAAGTGGGGCATTCAGCGCAGATCAGTCCTGAATTTCCCCAGCAAACCCTGCTAGGCTTCGGCATCCGGCTCGGCTTCGTCTAGCGCACCCTCGCGGCGCTTCTTGAGGGCGGCGAGGCCCATGCCGATAATACCCGGAAGCAATGCGGGCGTGGGCACGACTCGGTAGGCTACATCGTCGATATTGATAAAGCCAGCAGTACGAGTAAAGGTGACAGATTCGATGGTGGGATCGCCTGCCTTAGTCACAAAACTGAAGTAGTTACCTGAACCCGCGATACCGAGCAGGGTGGAAAGGCTAGTGGTGTAATTGCCACCACCGACCAAGTTAAAAACGATGTTCATGTTTGCATTAGGTCCGCTCCTACCGGCAAACAAGAAGCCGAAAGAGTCCCAGGTGCTGTAGTTGCTAGTGAACGTGACGGTACTGCCGCCCAGGTTTCTTAAGCGCAGGTAGTTGTCAGCAGCAGGGTTGGCAGGGAGAATCCGCAGGTTGGTACCTGTGGCAGTGGCACCACCGTAGTCTTGGTTGAACGTGCTGTAAATGCCGGGAGCAGGTGTCTCAAAATCAATCACACCCGTAGGCGGCAGTGATTGCCAGAACCGGGGACCAGTGTCCCGAAAAATGTCCAGTGCTTCGGCGGGCAGAGCGGACAGGACGGAAACCGCAGCGGCGATCGCCGTCAAAGCAAACGTTGAGGCTAATTTCATAAGTTGAATGAATGATCTATCTAAGTGGTTTTGTTGGAACAGGTTTGGCAGTGCACCACTAGGTAGATCGAGGCAGACGGACTCTGGCATGGAACGCGCTCATCGAGAACCATGCCAACAAGCATTCGAAGCCCGGCTGATGACTCAGGGTAGACACCACCCAATGTGGCTACCTAAGCTCGATCTTGCCTCTGGTTGCAGGATAGTGCAACATTACGGACTCAAATTCACGGAGAACTCACAGTATTTTCACGATGGAAAATTTTAATCAGTTCTTCGCAGAATCAGGACAGAGCAGTCTTGCTCCAGTCAATTGAGCCAAGGTGAGTCCTTGCGACGGCAGCCACTACCGGGTAAATCGCAATGTGTGGATCATTCAAAGATCCCATGAGTTCAACAGGTCTACATCTAACAGGCTTACTGAAATAGCCATACTCAACTCTACAAGGGGCATTAGCAAGCTCAAGTTAAAAACTTCAACTTGCCCGCTCACTTTATCAGCGAGATACGGAGTTCACCCGGAAGTCTGTGATGAAAATGACTAGATAAACTTACGTAAGGTGTGATGGTCTTCTTTGGCGGGCCAGCGTTCAGCGCATCATTCAGCACAGCGTTCAGCACATTAAGAGGCGATCGCCCCTTCTACCGTCTGTCGGCTGTGGTGCTGAGCGGCGCTGAGGAAGGCATCGACATCGGCCGCTGCGGTGTTGAACGCCGTCACCAAGCGCACCATCGAGCCGCCATCCGACTCCCAGGCATAGAACCGGAAGCCGTCTGCCTGGAGTCCTTTTAGCACGGGGTCTGGAAAGCGGACAAATAGCTCATTGGCTTCGACAGGATAGGCGAGAGTCACGCCAGGAATTTGCTGGAGTCCGGCGGCAAGGCGCTGGGCCATGCGGTTGGCGTGAGCGGCGTTGTGCAGCCAGAGGCTGTCGGTGAGATAGGCTTCGAGCTGGGCAGAGAGGAAGCGCATCTTGGAAAACAGGTGTCCGCCCCGCTTGCGGCGATATTCAAACCCTTGCGCCTGCTGCGGATTGAAGAAGACAACGGCCTCAGCGGCGATCGCCCCATTTTTCGTCGCGCCAAAGGACAGCATATCCACGCCTGCTTTCCAAGTCATCTCTGCGGGCGTGCAGCCCAAGCTGACCAGCGCATTGGCAAACCGCGCCCCGTCCATGTGCAGCGGCAGATTGTATTGATGGGCTATCTGGGCGATCGCCCGAATTTCTTCCAGCGTATACACTGTGCCCGCTTCGGTTGCCTGAGTAATGCTGACGGCGGCAGGCTGGACATGATGCACAAACCCAATTCCGGCGTGTTCTAGCGCATGGGCTAGCGCCTCCGCCGTAATTTTGCCGTTGGCTCCGGCCAGCGTCACCAGCTTTGCGCCGCCTGTAAATAGTTCCGGCGCACCACATTCATCCACATTGATGTGGGCTTCGGCATGGCAGTAGATCGCGCCGTAGGGCGGCGAAACGACCGACAGGGCCAGCGCATTTGCCGCAGACCCCGTGGCAACTGGAAACATCGCCAGATTCGTTTCAAACAGGTCGCAAAACCGCTGCTGGAGCCGCTGGGTAATCTCGTCGTCTCCATAGGGCATGGCGGCTCCGCCATTAGCCGCAATCAGCGCAGACAAAATTTCGGGCGACGCTCCGGTGACGTTATCGCTGCAAAAGTTCATGGGTAGCTGAGGGGGTGCAGGTTGCGAATTCTCAAAGGGTCTGGGTGCGGCAGGCGAACCGTTTAGGGGTTGCCTGTGACACGGGAGGGCGAAGAGGGGCTGCTGTCGGCGGCGGGGCTGCCTGCTGGGAGAGCAGTCGGGCTGGGCAGGGTCGTTGTGCCTGCGGGTGCGTCCGCCGGAGCCGATTCCAAGGGCGATGCAGTAGTTTGCCCCTGGCCGCCGCTGGCTAACAGATTGATCTGATCTTTATATTGGGCTGGAGCCAAAGCAGCAGCGCTGTCGAATAGCGGCTTGGATTCTTCGGTGCGTCCGGCGGCTTGCAGAACGAGCGCCTTACCCAGCACCGGGCGAAAGTCAAGGGCATTTTGCTCGATGGACTGGTCGTAGAGGGCGATCGCCTCTTGCGTCCGGCCCTGCTGTGCATAGACTCGTCCCAGCAGCAGTTGCACCGAAGTCACATCGACACTGCCCGGAGTCACTCGATTCCGTTCATCCGCCGTGCGGAGGGTGTCTTGCAGCAGGCTGACGGCCGCTTCGGGGCGCTGCTGCTCTAGCATCAGGTCCACAAACCCTTGCAGCGCGTTAACATTGCCCGGCTGGGTGTCCAAAATGCTGCGGTAGGCCTGGGCGGCTCCTTCCCGATCGCCCACGCGCTGTCTTGCCTGGGCCAGCAGCACGGTGTAATCGCTCTGATCGGGGTTGAGCCTGGCCAGCTTTTCCAGCGGCTCGATCGCGCCCTGCACATCGCCCTGGCGAATGCGAGTTTCTAGCAGCCCCCGCAGCGCGGTCTGATTATCTGGCTCTCGTTGCAGCACCAGCTCATAGCCCCGCGCCTGATCTGCCAGTTCCGCCTGTTGCGACGCAGGAGACGCGCCGGGTGTTGCGCTGGGCGACGCACCCGAACTGGCCACCCCCGATCGCAGCGCCGTCATAAACGGCAGAAACAGCAGGGCCAAGAAAGCGAAGGCGGCGATCGCCATCACCCCGTTAACAATCCAACGATTGCGCTTGTCAAACACGGCCAAACCCCAAACTCAAATAGAAATTCGTCATTTGTCAAATGCCATTCCATTATGATCCAACATCGAAAACATCAGCCGAAATCCCTGACGCGGGGCGATCGCCTCTGTATAAATCAGCAGGGAATAATTATGCCCCGCGCTTTGCAACGGGCAGACCCGGATTTGTCTAGGTTTCCGCCCTGCCTGTCGGGATGCACCCCAGTCACCCTTGGTCGCTTGGCCCAGAAACCGCTCGATCGATAAAATGCCTTAATCAAGACTGGCAGCCAGCATCAACCTGGATGTTAACCTAGTGTTTAATTTCCAAGTGGTTCGCTTGTTGTTTCACTGGCATTTACCTGTCAGCGCTTGCGGGTGGATGGGTTCCCGCAATAAGGAGGTTGCATGAGTTCGTCTCGCGCTCAGTCGTCCAAGTCTTCTGGGTCATCGTCGTCCCCCAATGAACCGTCTCAGGCATCATCTGCACCTGAGCTATCCTCACCAGTACCGACCGATATGGATCAGATTTCCGCCCCCGCTTTGTCCAGCGATGCCCCGACCGTGCCATCCGATTTGCCCGCGCCCAACGGTGCTGACGCTCATGCCCACCAGCCGGATGCCTCAGAAAGTCTATCGGAGGATGACAAGACGGCTACCGTGAAGCCGCTGACACCGCCCAGACCGCCCAAGCCGCCTGTTCGCCCGGCCGCCGCCAAGCCCAAAGAAGACCCCAAGCCTCAGAGCATCAAGCCTTCGGTCGCAGAACCCGCAGCAACGCCAGACAAACTAGACAGCACAGTGGTTGAATCTCCAGCGGCGACTGAACCCGTGGCGGAGGTGGGAACTCAAGGGAACGCTGAGGCAGCCTCTGAAACTATTGACGCAGGCGTAGCTGAAAAGAACACCCCGCGAAATCACCCCATTCCGCCCGCCAGCGAACCCATGCAGTATCGTGCAATTGGGCTGGTGCGCGGCGTTTATGCCCCCTCTGAGGAGCAGTTTACCCGTGGCACGCTGACCACAGAAGACGGCACCGTGATCGATGCAGTGCTGCTGGGTCGAGTCATGAGCTTAGTGAAAAAGCATCTTGACCTGACCCAGGCTCACTTGTGGGTGGTGTATCCCCGTACCCGCGAAAAGGTGGCCGATCTGCACGCCCAGATTGTGGGAGTTTGGGAACCTGAAAGTTTAACCAAACCCAAAGAGGCAGATGAGCCAGAAACGGGTGAAGCTTCATCTGAATCTGAAACAGTGCCAGAGTCCGCAATGCCTGATGGACTCACCGACGGCTACTTCTCGGTGCGTGGTGAGGTGCTGTCGGCTTCTCCCGAAGAGAATCGCGTTGTCGTGCGCGTGCAGCAGGCTCCCAAAAAAACCGACAAACCTGGTGAAGACAAGGAGCGGATGTTCAAAATCATCCTGCATGGAACCCTGGAGGGCAAGACCGTAGGCTATTTCTGGGATTTGCACGTACAGCGCAAGGGAAACGACCTGATGTTGCAGGGCGGAACGTTGATTGGTCTGGTGCCACCCAAGAAGCGCAAGTCTAAGGGTGGCGGCCCACGCAGCAACTTCGCTCGCAAGAAGCGCTTCCCTGATCGGGGCGGTGCGCCGTCTCGTCCGGTTCGTGCTGGCGAGGGTGGGGCGGCTCCGGCTCCGGTGCGGCGTGAGGGCATGTCTAAGCCGGTGAAACGCCAGAAAGATTCTTAGTGTGGGTCTGGTTCATGGGGCGATCGCTACTCCAGGCTGATTTGCGACCCCAGTCGATCTTGTGCCAGAAACGTGCGATCGCCCGGAATTGGGGCCACTGGCTCCGTCAGCGTAAATTCGCCTGCCTCGATCCACTGCTTTAATTCTTCAGCCACCTGCCGCGCCAGGAAGATGCTGGACAGCGGCGCAGCCCGGACGCTGCGGCCGTCGATGGTGATGCGGCCAGATTTCAGTTGGGCATAGCTGACCAGCCCAAAAGTGGGACGCACCCGCCGAGGAATTGAAAAATCCACCACCGGAGCCACCAGATCTGCATCCTGCACGGCGCAGCGTTCCACCACCGTCTCATTCAGCACGGGTAGCGGCACGCCAATGCCGATCATCAGCGATGGGCCATAGCCCCTGAAATAGCAGCCCTTGACCCAGCGATCGCCCATTTGCTTGGCATCGCCGATCAGCGCCAGCGTCGCCGCCGGGCCGATGGGCGTGCGGTTGGGCAGCCGCTTTTGCAGCGGGAAATGCTGCGTCCCTTCCCACGCCACATAGCCCACGCCGCCGCCCAGAAAAATTCGCGTACCAATGCCCACCAGGTTCAAATCCGGGTCATTCAGCAGGGGCGACAGCGCTCCCGGATTGGCATAGACCGCATTGCCCAGGCGTGGCTGGAGCGGGCCCAGGTAGGTATAGAGCGGGCGATCGCCCCCGTTCACGCCCACGATGAAGTTCTGGTATAAATTACGCGGGTTAAACAAGTAGAACTGGTTAATCGTGTCGCGGGTAATCGTTGTCTCCACCGAGGCGCGGGGATAGCAGTCTGTCACCTGGCCAATCGCCCGCAGCTTCACAGGTTTTCCCGCAATCAGGTCGGCAATGACGTGGCCGCCGCCCCGCTCCCGCTGCCCGTTGCGCGAAGGGCGATCGCGCAGTTCCTCCGGGTCGGGCGTGTCCCATGCGCCGCCCATCTCCGCCATCTGGCTCGCCCCCAAATACAAGTCCACCGCCCCAAACCCCGAATAAGCCATCACGCCATCTAGCCAACACTGGCGAATCTTGATCGGCGGATCAGTATGCCCCAGGTTCAGCACCGCCCCCGACGATTCCGCAGGCTCGAACGTGCCCGTCGTCACCACGTCCACGGTCTTTGCCACCCGCGCTACGCCCATCTCCGCCACCCGCACCTTTAGCTCCTCCACCGTCCACACGACGGCTGTTTGCTGCTGAATCTTGTCATTGATTTCGGCGATGGTTTTCATAAGGGGTCGGGTTGCAGGAGTCGGGTTGCGGGGGCAGGAGAAGATGTAGGAGAAGCTGCATCCTTGGCAACACCTAGCATCTTTCAGCAAAACGCCTGATGATAAGGTTAGGGCAAATTATTCATTCGCATCTCGGTCAATCCCTTTCGACAGTCAATCTTCAGTCAATCTTCAATTCCTGACTCCTTCTCCTACCACTCTGAACCTCTGGCCATGCTGACACTCGAAACGTCTTCCCAACGCGACTGGACACCGATTTTGCAAGAATTTGACGCGATTTTGGGAGAGTCTGGCGTGATTCGCCGCAAAGAGGAGCTGCTGGTCTACGAGTGCGACGGGCTGACCAGCTATAAGCAGCGGCCGGCAGTGGTGGTGCTGCCGCGCACCACAGAGCAGGTGGCGCAGGTGATTCGAGTGTGCGATCGCCACCAGGTTCCCTTTGTCGCCAGGGGAGCAGGTACAGGACTCTCTGGCGGGGCGCTGCCTGTAGAAGACTGTGTGCTGATCGTCACCGCCCGCATGAACCAGATCTTGGACACTGATTTAGAAAATCAGCGCGTTGTCGTGCAGCCTGGTGTGATCAACAACTGGGTGACGCAAGCCGTCAGCGGCGCAGGTTTTTATTACGCACCCGACCCTTCCAGCCAGATCATCTGCTCCATCGGCGGCAACGTTGCGGAAAACTCTGGCGGGGTTCACTGCCTGAAGTACGGCGTAACGGTGAACCACGTCCTAGGGCTGAAGGTGGTGACGGCGACGGGCGAGATCGTCGATTTGGGCAGCAAGATCCCCGAAATGCCCGGATACGACCTGACCGGAATCTTCGTCGGCTCCGAAGGAACGCTGGGCATCGCCACAGAAATTACGCTGCGGATTCTAAAAGCGCCGGAAACCATCCGCGTGCTGCTGGCGGATTTTTCTAGCGTGGAAGCAGCGGGACAAACTGTGTCGGACATCATCAGCGCGGGCATTATCCCCGGCGGCATGGAAATGATGGACAACTTCAGCATCAACGCGGTGGAAGATGTCGTCGGCACGAACTGCTATCCCCGCGATGCTGAGGCGATTTTGCTGATTGAGCTAGACGGCTCCGAGATAGAAGTGGACACCAACACGCAGCGCGTCGAAGCCCTCTGTCGCCAAAACGGGGCGCGGAACATCACTGCCGCTAGCGATCCGCAAGAGCGACTGATGCTGTGGAAAGGACGCAAGGCCGCCTTTGCTGCAATGGGCCGGATTAGCCCCGATTACTACGTGCAGGACGGCGTGATTCCCCGGACGAAGTTGCAATATGTACTGCAAGAAATTGAGGCGCTCAGCCAAAAGCACGGCTATCGCGTGGCGAACGTGTTTCATGCAGGCGACGGCAACCTGCATCCGCTGATTCTCTATAACAACGCGATTCCGGGAGAACTGGAGAAAGTTGAAGAGTTGGGTGGCGACATCTTGAAGCTCTGCGTGAAAGTAGGCGGGAGTATTTCGGGAGAACACGGGATTGGCGCAGACAAGCGCTGCTATATGCCCGAAATGTTCTCCGCTGCGGATCTGGAGACGATGCAATACGTCCGCCAGGTGTTTAACCCCAAAGGGCTGGCGAATCCGGGCAAGATCTTTCCTACGCCCAAGACCTGTGGAGAAGCCGCAAGGGCGATCGCCCCTAGCGCATTTCCTACCTTAGAACGGTTCTAGAGGATAAGATAAGCCCTATGGCTCAACCCACGGTCTGACTTGCGCCCAAGCATCTTCGCCCAGCAAAACCATCACGATCGATACCCACGATGCGCTGATCACAAAAGCAAGCACAGATCCGATAACAAACGGACTGACAACCAGACTAAGCAGCAGGTAAGTTTGCATGGTTTAATCACACCTGTTAGCTTCTTGCGTTTGCATGAAGTCCGAAGCGGGGCTTTGATTGGATTCAAAGCATTGTTTGTCTAGAAAAGGATGAAATGCGCCCTTCAAACTTCACATCTATTCTTCAGATCTAGGACTTACGCAGTTGGACGATTTCTCCCGGACGCAGCCTGCGAGAAATCATCCAAAACCCGGAAGACTTATCGTAAGTGCGTAAGTACTTTGTAAATTGAGTTTTTTGGACTCAAGCGAGTGAGTAGTAGACTGTTCACAGTCCTATTGTTAGCTGAGTAGAGATGAAAAAGTGCCAAGTCGAACTGCGTCCAACCGACCGCGATTACCTAGAGAATTTGTTGCGTAAGGGTCAACTGGGAGCCCGGCAGTTTAAGCGGGCGACTGGTTTACTGGAACTTGACCGAGGCAAACCCGTAAGTGCCGTTGCGACGACCTTAAGTGTCTCAGAGACGACGGTGCGGGCATGGCGCGAGCGCTATGAACAGGAAGGATTGCAGATGCTGCATGACAAGCCCCGCTCGGGTCGTCCAATCGAGTTTGATGGTGAGCAACGAGCCAAGATTACGGCCTTAGCTTGTAGTGAAGCCCCGGTCGGTCATGACCGCTGGGACTTGCGTCTGCTGGCGGATAAGGCAGTTGAACTGAACTATTGCCAGAGCATTTCACATACGCAAGTTGCGAAGATTCTCAAAAAAACGAGTTGAAGCCTCACCTCAAGCAGATGTGGTGTCTGGGTCAATTGGATAGCCGCTTTATTGCTCAAATGGAACAGATCCTTTGGTTGTACGCCCAACCTTATGACCCTGCCTACCCGGTGGTCTGCTTCGATGAGCGTCCCTGTTTTCTCATCGGTGAGGTTGTTGCCCCGTTGCTGATGCGAGCGGGTCATGTCTACAAAGAACACTACAGCTATGAAAAAAATGGCTCTTGTGCCTTGTTAGCGGCAATTGAACCCTTGACGGGAAACCGTCTAGCTCAGGTGTACCCGCAACGCACCAAACGAGAATACACCTTGTTCTGCCAAGCGCTGGCGACTCAGTACCCCAGGCCTGTAAAATTCGCCTGATACAAGACAATCTCAACACCCACAATGCCAGTTCCTTCTATGAAAATTTACCTGCGGCCGAGGCGTTCGCTTTAGCTCAACGGTTTGAGTTTTACTACACACCGAAATCCGTGAGTTGGCTCAACATGATTGAGATTGAGTTTTCGGCGTTGGCACGCGGTTGCTTGCATCAACGCATTCCTACGATAGAAAAATTAAAACGGCAAGTTTTAGCGTTAGTTGCAGAACGTCATGAGCAACATATCAAAATCGACTGGCAGTTTCCGATTGAAACTGCCAGGAGCAAACTTAGTCGTCACTACGACAACATTCGACCTGAACCAGTAGGAGTAAAACCGTCAGATACTTAATTTACAGAGTAGTAAGTCCTGAGATCTTCAAACAGATAGTTCAGGATTCCGTAGTGTTGACAAAAATTGGATACATCTAAATCGAAAAATCTCAGTAAATTCAAAGGGTCAATTTGAGATTGACGCTTGAAAAACTCGTAGATTATCCCTCCTTCCTCCTTGTAGCACAGGCGACTTGACCTCAGGAAGGCTCTCTATTAACCTACGGTCATCAAGTTTTTTAAAGATTTGCTGACTCTGTTCAAGAGTAGAAATCATTGCTGTGGTGTCATTGTTAAGTTGCGTAGAGTAGTGCAGGAGTAGCGCGATCGATAGAGCATTCATTTTCTAATGCTTTATTACTTCTACTTCTGGAGATTCTGTTTCTAGAATTCTTACTGTTTGAAGGTTTTGGTTTATTCCATAGCGCTTGCTTGGCTCTAGTTGCGATGCAACATCATTAATTTCTTTGGGATTTCTTAATAGGGCGAGTCTACGTTCTGTGATTAGATTCTGCTGAGTCAGCTTTATCGAGTTCAAAGGGATTTTGTAGTTTTATGACTTCATTTTTCAATCGGGTTCTTGTTGGATTCCTCGCTGGAGTTTTGTTACTGCTGTCTGCTGTAGTTGGCGATGGGGCGATCGCTGCTCCGATGGGCTTTACAACTCCAGTGCTAGCCAAGGTGGCCGAGCCAACGCTGTCCTCCCAGCTCAAGAGCTTCCTCGAAACCCTGTCCAGTACCCAGGAAGTTATTGATGACTACGCTTCGGATGTCAGCAAACTCGTGCCGAAGAGTCTCAAAGATGCTCAGAAGCTGGCAGATGACCTGAAGCTAACTCTGGACAAGTTGGCGACTGCGCCTGCGGGTTCTGCTGAGCAAGCCAAACTCTCCAAAAGTTTTGTTAAAGCTAGCGCCAAGCTGAATGAGTCGGTCGCTGCGCTGGATGCCCTAAAGGTCGAATCTGACACGGTGGCTGATGCGTCTAAGGCTGCTGCAAGCAAGCTCCAGGCTGACCTGAAGGCATTTGCTGACGATGCTGGAAACGCTCTGAAGGAGCAGATCGAAACTAAGGTCTTCGGTTCCAAGGATCTGGTTTCTCAGGCGGCTCAGGCTATAAAACAGCTCGCAGACGATGCCAGCAGCATCAGCACAGGTTCTGTCGATGTCAAGTCGATTTCTGATCATCTGGCTGGCTTGAGCAAAGTCGTCGAGCTGGCTTCTTCGCTGACTAGCAAATAGCAGGGTGGTTTATCGGGTCACACTGCTTTTGCAGTTGTGGTGACGGTTGTGATTGCAGTTGTGATTGCAGTTGTGACCTGATAGCCCGTTCTTAATAAAGCCTGGGTGCGTCTACTTTACAGCAAATGTTGGCTTGAGTTGTTGATCTTGAGTTGTTGATTTGGATTGCTTGCTTGACGAACCCGATTTAACGATTTTGTTTGATGACTTGTCCTTTCTAACGCTTGGTTTTCTGATTGGCTGGTCGATTTTGGAGAAGTATCTTATTCGTCCAATTCGTCCACTTTGTCCAAATTTTGTCTAATGTATTGATTTCTGTTTAGCTTTTTGCCCCTCTTTTCTAAATAGGATGGTTTGAACATGAAGAACTTAACGTCTTTAGCAATTCGTTCGGCTGGTGTGGCTGTGTTGCTGACAGGTGCAACGCTGGCGGCTCCTGCTTTTGCTCAAGATCCGGCAGTGGTGCAGACGGCTACCGATTCCTGCATTAGAAATGCTCAGCAAAATGGCTTTGCCCTGAAAGAAGTAGTGGAAGCGGGCGCTTCTGACCGTCCTGATAAGGATGCAAAAGTGGTGCTGATGGTGACCAAGGACGGCGCAGATGCTCGCCAGACCTGCTACTACAGCGTGGCCGATGGCGGCGTGACGTTCGATGATGCTGTGGGCGCTGCCCGGAACTTCCCTTGGTGGTGGCTGCTGCTGCCGATCGTGGGCTTCCCCCTCTTGCTGGCAGCATTCCGCGGCCGGGATACCGTGACCCGCACGGTCGCCGAAGACCCCCGCTATGTGGGCGCTCGTGAAGTTCGCCCAGAAGGGATTGTCCGCGCTGCAAACCAGTCGGTCAACGTTCACTCTGGCCCAGACGGAAGCTACCGCGTCACCAGCACGCTCTACGACGGGCAGCGTGTTGCGCTGACAGGTCGCCGCGAAAACAACTGGGTGGAACTGGCCGAGGGCGGCTGGGTGCAGTCTCAGTATATCGACGCAGCTTTTACAGGCTATGCCAACCGCTAGGAGATGCCTCTGGGATTGATCAACCGCGTTTAGACGACTGATTCGATTTCGTTTTCAAGACTGCTGTGCAGCATCGCTGCACAGCAGTTTTTTCCGTTTCTGGGAACCCGTCACACGATCAACCAGACCAGCCAGTTCACCAAGCTAAGAATCATCAGCGTACGCCATAGCTGCTTGAGGGCTTTGCTGGCAGGTGCGTTGAAGTTGGCAATTTTCCACAGTAGCCACGCCAGCAAAATGGCTAGCGCGGTTGGAATCAGCAGATTTTTGACCACCAGGGGAAGCTGGAGCGTGCTGGCCCAGGGGATGTAGGCTGCGCCGACAAGATAGGCGATCGCCCCCGATTTCGTCAATTTCTTATTTTTCTGCAAAGTTCGCGTAAAACTATCCTGCCTTGTGTGTGAATTTTGGGAATTCTGAACTGTGAATGGGAATGTCCCTTCAGGAGCGAGGCATCCGGTGACGCTGGATTCGGATTGATTGTTAGGTCACGGTCACGAGACGCACGCTCCAAAACGCACAGAATTTCCAGGAAATTTTATGAAAACGCAAGTCGGTTCGGCGACGACTCGGCAATGGAGATTGGGCTGGAGGCCAGTTTCGGTCATGCTGCGGGGGCGATTCGCAAAGCGTTCGCGCAAGCGGTGCGGCACGATCATATTTTTCTAACGAATACCTTAACTTATCTGTAGATTCGCAAAGCGTTCGCGCAAGCGGTGCGGCACACTCTCCCTGCGGGAATTGCCCTTCTCCTGGCCGGTTGCCCCGCTGCCACAACCTCTGCCTCGCTGTCTGAAACGAGCAATTCTTCCAGCCCTTCGGCATCGCCACAATCAACGGCAGATTTGCCCCGTTCTGAGAAACCCTCAGCATCGACCGGAGGCAATGGACAGACCACTGCCTTGTCCGCAACAGCCACCAAAAGCGGCACTGAGGAGAATTGGGCTGTGCAGCAGGCAATACTTAATGATCCGTTGCTCAATGCAGCTATCCATCAAGAATTTGAGCGAGTGTCAGGACGCGACCCGGCAGATGTACATCCGCTGCAAGTAGGGGCGATCGCCATTGTCGAAAACTACCGGGCAGCCCACGGACGAAACACCCGCACGGCTCTAGGCTGCAAGTAGGGGCGATCGCCATTGTCGAAAACTACGCCCTGGCGAAAGCTGAGGGAGGCTATGAAGATCTGCCCATTGTCGATGAGTATTACCTGCTCAAGAAGCAAAATGGTCAGTGGGTGGTCGTGGATAGCGTCGGTCGTGGGCCCAGAATTGAGGCAGGTCAATTGACGCTCTTGGGCTTGCCGAATGAGGTCATCTCTGGCCTGCTCGATGCGCTGCAAACGGCTGAGGCAGATTTGATCGTCTCTGACACGCCAGTGATTTCGCGAGAGATGGTCGTGTTGGGCGGCATTTCCCCCGACATGACTGTTGCTGAGGTGAAGCAGCGGTTGGGTCAGCCGCTCTCTGAAAGGGTTGAGGAAACCGGCTGTTGCGGTTCCCTAGTTTACCTGGAATATCCCAATTTTTCGCTGGGGCTATCCCAGGAGGGGGGCGTTTTCCAAATGAATACTACCCATCGGGACGTGGCAACAGGGGCAGGGGTGCGCGTGGGAGACACCCACGAGGCAGTGACCAATGCCTACGGTTCGCCTTCTCTGGCAGATGGCGAAATGCTGATCTATTACGTCAGCGGGTCGGATCAATCCGAGTCGTTTTCCTTTTCGCTGGACGGCGGGCGCGTTGTGGAAATCAGATACTACGCCCTGCTGAATTAGGCGGTGTTGGAAAGGGGATTGGAAAGGGGGCGATCGCCTATTTACTTCGCCTATTTACTT
>NZ_DVEA01000343.1:0-2707 GCF_015295965.1 Thermoleptolyngbya sp. M55_K2018_002 | reverse complement strand
GCAGTCGCCGGGGCCTGTTTGCTCGCGACACGGCCGCCGTGCTGGACTTTCTCACCAAGGGCAAGCCGCTGTATGTGTCGTTAGCGGACAGCCTCTATGCCCTGGCGGTGGCAGAGGCAGCTAGGATTTCGGCAGAGAAGGGGGAGGTGGTTGGAGTCGTGGAGTAATCGAGCGAATAGAGCTGCGAGCGAATAGAGCCGCGAGGGATTGCTCCCTACCCCTCTGCCTTTTTGCGGGGATTGGTAATGACTAGCTCGAACTCCCAGCCGGGAATTTTTTTGACAGACTCGCTGAGCTTGCGGAGGTCATCGGGGCCGTTGAGCGTCAGGCTTTCGCGGGTGCGGACTTCGGCGGCGATCGCCTTTTCGTCGCGCCTGGCCACTAGATCTAGAGAACAATGAGCCAGCGGAGACGGCAGATCTTCTGGAGCAGGATAAAGAGTCACCTGATATCCCTGCTTGCGGTATTCCCGCGCAAGCTTCAGCAGGCGCTGATGCTCTAACGGACTCCGATTCGGTGGACGGGTCATATACGGCAACTCTGAATAACGCAGAAAGAATAACGCAAAAACGGTAGCGCGAAAACGCCACTACAAATAAATCCTAACCTAGTCTTCTAGCTTAGCTCAGACGGATCGGGAGCCGCCTCTATCCGGATATGCAAAAACTCCTCACCCTGGCAAAATCCTTCTGCCAGCGCCGTAGACATTCCTTTAACGCGAAAAGAAGCGTTCAGGTTTCGGCGGCGGCTGATGAAATCCGTGATCTGATAATCATCTACGTAAATCACCCCGTTCAGCGCGTCTCGCACTGGTTTCACTATATTATCACTGTCAGGAACACCAGACTCGTCGCCGAGGGGCGCGTCATAGTAGTGCGTAATAATCACCTTGAGGTAATCGCCCAGCGGTGCTTTGCCATTCCAGCAGGCGATCGCCCTCTGCCGCACTTTTTCTCTCCAGTCGCGCAGACGAGCCTTGTCTTTGGTTTGGTGCGAAATCGGCTTGCCGATCACGATCAATTCAATGGGTAGCACCATGTATGTCCCACGAGTTAGGCTGATTGATTGAATGGTGTTGCCCATGCGGGGGGGGATAAGCCTGGGCTAAACGCTGGGCCAATGGCAGCAAAAGAAGTTCTGGCTGAGATCTTTGAAATCAATCGCTTGAAGAAGTTAATCATCGGAAGCGAAGCGTTCAAAGTCAGGATATTGCAACCCGTACATTAAAGCTAAAAACCGGAGCCAACAAACAGGGCTGAAACCTTGAGCGAAACCTAGGAAACCCCTAGAAGCAGAGAGTGCTAGAAGCAGTGGTTAACGCAAAACGGGCTGCGGTATCTGTTCGCGGTTTAGAGAAATTGCCCGTTTAGAACTGCTCGTCGAGAACTGCCCGTCAATAAACCGTGCTAAACCCTTGCTTCTGGTAAATGCTGACCGTATGGATTGATACAGGTGGCGGGATTGGTTTTCCTGGCAGATACGCAGGTTACCTGACCAAGTTACCTATATAGTAAGTCTGTTTTCTGGAATGTGTGTTATCACGCAAGTCACTGGCTCTTTTTCGGCTTTCTTTTGGATCTCTTTCCATTCATGGAGCAGTTCCTCGCGCAGGCAGTCTGCGACGGGCGATCGCCCGACCCATTGCTGGATTGGCAAGCAGAGGACTGGCGCGAGTCGCGATCAATGGTAGTTCGTTTGATACCAGTGACTCTAATAACACGGGACTCCTCCGGAGTAATGACGTGCATTGCTGGCTAAAAGGTTGCCGCAAGCGGGCAAAAACTAGGCAAGAAACGGGGCTAAAAACTGAGCTATATAAAACAGGGCAAGACTTATGAAAATTCCTCCTGCGTGGCGATTACCTCCCGCGATTCAAAATCGATTTGGCGAACGCAGCGTCGGCAAGCAGCGGGCAATGGTGATAGACGGACACCTGCTGCTGATTTTGCACAAAGCCCCTGAGGCCGGTGAACAGACCCGCGTCGGGGTGCTGTTTTGGCGGCAGCCCAACGGCATCTGGGAACACAGCGGCGGCGGCATCGGGCTGCAACCGCTGCTGAAACATCTAGAAAATTACAACACCGCCGAGGAAAAATTGCAAATTGCCTATCGGCAGGCCGAGAGTGCTGAAGACTACTTTCACCTGCTGGAGGCGATCGCCCCCCTGCGCCTAGCTGCCAAGAACATGCACGCAACCCTGCAAGTTGCCCGCGAAGGCGTTCCCGACGACCGCGACCTGATCGACCTGCGCGACTGGGCCTACGAAATCGACCGCAGCCTGGATCTGCTCTACGAAAACACGAAAAACGCGCTGGATTACCAGATAGCCCAGCGGGCCGAGGAGCAAAACCGCCTGACTACCGAGGCGCTGATTGCGGGGCATCGGCTGAATATCCTAGCGGCGGTGTTTTTGCCGCTGACGGCGATCGCCTCTATCTTTGGCATGAACCTGAACAGCGGCATAGATGGGTCTTCTACGTTCACGTTTTGGCTGGTGGCCGTTGGGGCGATCGCCCTCGGTTCCCTTGTCCGCCGCTGGGTGGTGAGGGGGCGCTGGTTTTAGCATTGGCAAAGTCCACGACCAAATTCACCTAATCAAATTCACCCTCACCAAATTCACCCAGCCGGATCTGCTGTTGCCTCAGCAAATACGTTAGGATGCCCAATGGGTCAGGAGTTGCGCCCAGGCTAGGGAAATCTATGGTGA
>NZ_DVEA01000335.1:0-2714 GCF_015295965.1 Thermoleptolyngbya sp. M55_K2018_002 | reverse complement strand
CGGCGGGGCGGGCGTGTCGGACTACTGGGACGGCACTGAATTTGACCACGACACTGCACCTTGGGCAGAGTTTGAAGTGGCCTACGAGGGCGAAGTGGTGACGCTGCTGCAAGGCAAATTTCTGAAACACTGGGCCTATAGCGGGGGCGATTTAGACTTGGATCAGGAACTTAGCCCGGTGCAGACGGAAGGCGAAGTCCCGCTATACATTACCAGCGGCACGTCTAGTTTAAGTGAATCGTCGATTCGCCTGCTGGTGCAACTGAGTGCGCTGGCTGCCCGCGATCGCCTGTGGATTGCCAGCCCCTACTTCGTGCCTGATGGCAATATCACCCAGGCACTCATCCGCGCCCGCGAAAACGGCGCTGAGGTGCGCGTGTTGACCATGAGCGACGCGACCGATAAAAAATTTGTGCATCTGGCAAGTCGAGAGCTATACGGCAACCTGCTGCGAGCAGACGTGGAGATTTGCGAGTATCAGCCCAGCATGATGCACGCTAAGTTAATTCTGGTGGATGATGTCTGGGTCAGCACGGGCAGCGCCAACCTCGACCCGCGCAGTGCGTTTCACAATGACGAACTCAACATTTCGGGGCGCTATCCGGCGCTGGCTCAAAACCTGGAGCAGTTCTTTATCGGGGCGATCGCCGACAGCCAGTGTCTCACCTATGCCGATTGGCAAAATCGCCCCCTGTTTGACCATCTCGCGGGACGGGTGGTGCTGCTGTTCAAAAATCTGCTGTAATCTGCTGTAATGGGGCGGGACTCAGGAACTTGGGGGTAGCCCTATCGCTTCACAACGCCGAGGCAAATTGGGGTTAAACCTTAGAGATTTAGCAGGTATGAGAGTTTGGCAAGGGCTATGGCTGGGCTGGCTGGTGGCAGGCGGACTGGCTGCCGGACTAGCGCCACCCGCCCCAGACTCGTCCTCAGACTTGCCCCCAGACTTGCCTCCAGAAGCGTCCCCAGACGTGCAGCATGACCAGCATGACGTGCAATATCGCGTAGAAGCGCTGCCCACGGCGGACGTGCATTGGGTGATGGTGCCGATTCGCACGTTTGAGGTTGTGCCCGCGATCGCCCAAGCGTTGCAGCCGCTGCCCCAGTTTGCCGCGCAGTCGGGAACCGTGGCCGCTATCAACGCGGGCTTTTTTGACCCGGTGAACGGACTCACAACCTCCTATGTGGTGCAAAACGGGCAACTCGTCGCCGACCCGCGCCAAAACGATCGCCTCATGCAAAACCCCAACCTCACGCCCTACCTGCCCAAAATCCTCAACCGCTCGGAGTTTCGCCGCTATCGCTGTGGGCAACCGGGGCAGGAACGCGACCACTATGCGATCGCCCTTCATGCCGAAGCCGTCCCGCTCGGCTGTACGCTGCAAGACACGATCGGCGGCGGCCCGCGCCTGCTGCCAGACCTGACGCTCGAAGCCGAGGGCTTTGCCGACCCCGCCACGGGCCGCGATGCCATTGGCAGCACCCAGCCCAATGCCCGCTCTGCCGTCGGGATTTTGCCCAATGGCGGCATTGTGCTGGCGATGGCCGCTCAGCGCCCCGACGCGCCGACCAGTTCTGGGCTGTCGCTGGCGGAACTGTCGAACTTTCTGCGATCGCTCGGTGTGGTAGACGCGATGAACCTGGATGGCGGCAGTTCCGCTTCGCTGTACGTCAGCGGGAACACCGTCTTGGGTCGCGTCGATGCCCAGGGCAGCCCGATTCAGCGGCCGGTGAAGTCGGTGCTGGGGGTGCGCCGCAGACCCAGGGACTAGAGGGCGCTATTCCTCATCTGGAACCCATCACTCGCTGGTAGGTCTTTTGATACATTTCAACAATGTGATCCCCTGCGGTGATGGGCGGATATTTCGGCGGGTTCGTTTCGCTCTGGCAGGTGGGCAGGCATTCGACCAGCGCATGGTAGTTGATGTCGAAAAAGAAGGGAACGGAGTAGCGCTCGCCCCCCGAACGGTTCACCACGCGATGGGGCGTGGACTGATAGTAATCGTTGGTCCAGCGGGCCATCATGTCGCCAATGTTGATGACAAAGGTATCGGGAATCGGCTCGGCAGCCATCCAGTCGCCGCTGGCGGTTTTCACCTCTAGCCCGCCCGCCGCGTCTTGCAGCAGGATGGTGAGGCAGCCCCAGTCGGTATGAGCGCCGCAGCCCCAAGTGCGATCGTTTGCCTGTACGGGATGGGGCGGGTAGTGCAGCAGTCGCAAAATGGGCATGGGGTCGTCGGCTAGGGGGTCGAAGTGATGCTCCTCCAGGTCGAGCGAGAGCGCCAGCCCCCGCATCAGTTGGTAAGACAAATTCAGCATGGCAGCGAAATATTGCTCTACGACCTCGCGCCAGCCGGGGAGGTTGCGAGGATATAGGTTGGGGCCGTGGTTGGGCGTGTTTGCCTGCACCAGCGGGTCGTTGGGGCCGCGATGCAGCCCGATATAAATGCTTTCCTTGAGATCCGGCGCGGCGTTGAGATCGAGCGTCTGGTGCTTCAAAGGCTCGTAGCCGCGAGAGATGGGAGAGTGCTGGATCGAAATCTCTAGCTTGTCTGCATCGGGCAGCGCAAAGAAGCGATGAGATTCGGCAAAGATCTGGTCAACTAGCGCAGCATCGATGCCGTGGTTGGCAATGTAGAAAAAGCCGACTTCGTGACTGGCTTTGCGGAGGTAGGCGGCGACGGCTTTGCGGTCTGCCCAATCGGGCGATCGCA
>NZ_DVEA01000415.1:0-2719 GCF_015295965.1 Thermoleptolyngbya sp. M55_K2018_002 | reverse complement strand
GGGGGATCTCTGAGTGCTTAACATTACAGGCGATACCTTTTCAAACACCCTCTTAAACCAAGATCTCGCGATGCCTACATACGGCACGGCACTCGGTACGGCCCTTTTCACGGGTGCATAGATTTCTGAACTTCGATTGCGAGCCGCCCAAAGTCTAGAAGCGCAAACCAACCCCGCCCTGCACTGAAATCGCAGCGTTGTTGCCTTCGTCGTAGCCATCAAAGGCAAAAATTGCGTTGCCAAAGAGAACCAAATTGCTGTTGGGCAATGCGTGGTCAATGCCTGGTTGCAGAACAAAGCTACTCTGGTTGCCGATGGGGGAAGTGTCGTCACCACCGCCCAGCATGATAGACGCGCCCGCGCCCAAGTACAAATCTGTCTGCCAATTCAGCGGAATATCGTAGGAAACCGTTGGCACAAAGGCACTGCGATCGCTCAATAGCAACTGCGCCCGAATGGAGAGAGGCACTCGCAGCAGCTTATAGCGGGCCGCAATCACCGCCCCCGAAGCCGAATCTTCGCCAAACGCATCGTCGCCCTCCGTTAATCCAAAGGAGCCACCAATCCCCACGTAGCTGCCGTAAGCCGCCTGTGCCTGCGCTGGGGCAATTCGCGAAGCGATCCCTACAGAAATCGCCATCAGCGACAGCCCACCCGACAGGGCCATCCCTCCCAGCACGGCTCCGAACTGAGCAGTTGATAGTGTATCGAGCGCTGCATGAAGCTGGCGAAAACTGCGGGAAAAGAAGGCGGCGCAACGGTTCATACCAATTTCCTCACACTACAAAGCGCTGGGCAATAGTTGGGCAGTAGTTTTCAAATCAGGTCGGGGGTTCGGAATTTGCAAACTTGGAATTTACAGCTTCAGGATTACAGTCTCAAGAATCTCTCAAGAATCTATGGATAACCCCAAAAGCTAGTAGGGATACAAAAATCCATACATGGTCAAACAGCAACCCAAAATCATCCCTGCTTCTTGATACTTAGCGCTTTAGATACCTTTTAGAAATGACCACTAGCCGCAAGTGCAACACCCAAGCAAGTCGCCAGCGAAAAAGTTTTTTGCGCCTTGAGGCTGCAACTCAAAAAGCTGGGAATAATTGAGCAAAAACTTGATCCGTCAGGGCTGAAACAGTTTTAAAAAATGGCAACGAATTTCTGGAGCAAGATTCATCTAATAAGATTTAACTACCAAACATTAGCTCATCTTTGAGCAAGAGATCCAGTTTTTTTGAAAAAATCTGCAACTTCTGCGCTAAAAGTTGGGTGTTATTCCAGCTTTCAGTCTGTGCAGATTTTCCACAGCCCTCAATTCCCCACCCGATCCGCTCTAGCACCCCGCATCTCAATCCAGTGCAACTCTTCTAAATCAAAATGGGAACCCTAGCACCAACATCCTTGCAACTTGCCCAAAGCCCATGAAACCATTCACCTTACCCACCCCCTTCCCGACTCCGATGCCTGTCTCTGCCCAATGGCTCTTGGCGATCGCCGCTGCGGCCTCTGTTCTAGGAGTGGCGATGCCCGCTGGACTGGCTCAGGAGCGCCAGGGTTGTTTCATGATCACCCAAACGGGTCGGCTCATCGACCTATCTGATATTTGCCCCTCTGCTCAGCCTTTTACGCCCCCAGCCCAAGCCAGTTCTACACCAACCCTCGGCACCGGCGATATTCAGGTCACGCTGCGGTGGACGACGACTGACGACCTGGATTTGGCAGTCCGCGACCCATCGGGCAATATAGTTGCGTACTACAACCGCAGTGTGCCTTCTGGCGGCCAGCTCGACGTAGACGCAAACGCAGGCTGTGGAGAGCAAAACACCAGCCCCATTGAAAATATTTTCTGGCCGTCGGGCGGAGCACCCCAGGGGCAGTTTTCTATTGAAGTGAATCTGTTCACTCGCTGCCCTGGTGGGGGCGGTGGCAGCATCCCCTTTAACCTGACGCTGCTCGTCCAAGGCACAACCCGCACAATCGAAGGCTCCGTCAGCGATCAGCAGCCCGTTGCCAACTTCCCCTTCTCGCTGCCCATGCAGGCCGCACAGCGCTAGTCCTTGAAAGCAGAACCCTGCGGGTCGCTAAACCGACGAAGTTCAGCCAAATCCGAAGTTTCTGCATTATCTTTAATAGATATCAGCAGAAATAGATATCAGCAGATGAGTTGTGTTAGAGCGGGTTAATCAAGCCTGTCGGGTCAGGTTTATGGGTTGGTGAATTAGCATCTTGAAATTGGCATTGTGGACGAGTCGTAGAGGATTGTAGGTTTTTTGGGGGCTGATATGCGCCGAACTGCTCTGGTTATGGTTTTAGGAACACTTGCACTGTGGCTGGGGAGCTGTAGGAGTGCGCCGGAAGAGCCTGCGGCGACAGCGCCAACAGACCCCAACGCGCCTGTGGAACCCGGAGCCGTCGTAGATCCAAATGCACCCGCAGACCCTAATGCAGCAGCCGATCCAAACGCAATGCCTGCTGATCCGGCTGCGGTTCCGGCGGCTCCTGCCACCGCCCCAACCACGGCAACTGCTCCCTCTCCTGGACTGCCTGCGGGCACGCTGCCCCCCGAACTCATCGCTTCCACAAATCCCCAGGCGCGTGTTCAGGAAGTGCAGCGCAATCGCCCCGATCCCTTTGCCCAGGTTACGGTTACGCCAGTGGTGGTTGAGTCCCCAAATCGAAATGGGGCAACGACTCGTCCCTTTGTGACACCTGCGGGACAGGG
>NZ_DVEA01000403.1:0-15291 GCF_015295965.1 Thermoleptolyngbya sp. M55_K2018_002 | reverse complement strand
ATGCGGCTGGAAGCAGGCTGTCAGCTTTTATTTTCAGCAGAAGCACCAAGTCCGCTGCTGCTGATGTTGCGCCCCCGCAGCGGCGAGGGGCAGTGGATCGTGCGCGAGGAATATCGGCTGGAGCCGCCTGTACCCGTGGTGGAATACACCGACAGCTATGGCAATCTCTGTCAGCGCTTGGTGACACCAGAGGGACGGTTTTTGGTCTACACCGCCGCCTGTGTGGAAACGGCGGACGAAATCGACGTTGCGCCCGATGCCGCCTATGTGCCCGTGGAACTGCTGCCCGATAGCGTGGTGCAGTTTTTGCTGCCCAGCCGCTACTGCCAGTCGGACATGCTCTACGACGAGGCGATCGCCATCGTGGGCGACACAGACCCCGGCTATGCCCAGGTGGAGACGATCCGCCGCTGGATTCATACCCAGGTGAAGTATCAATACGGCACCAGCAACGCCTCCACCTCTGCGGTAGACACTGCCCAAAGCAAAATCGGCGTTTGCCGCGACTTTGCCCATCTGGGGATCGCCCTCTGCCGCAGCCTGTCGATCCCGGCGCGGATGGTGGTGGGCTACTTGTACGAACTGGAGCCAATGGATTTGCACGCCTGGTTTGAGGCATTCCTCAGCAGCCCCGACGGGTCAACCGCCGAGGGCCGCTGGTATACCTTCGATGCGACGCAGCCAGAGCCACGGGGAAACCGAATTGCGATCGCCTATGGTCGTGATGCTGCCGATGTGGCCCTGGCGACCCAGTTTGGCCCGCTGACGCTCCAGGAAATGCGCGTTTGGGTGAAAGAGGCGTAAGGGTCTAGCGGTTAGGGTTTTGGTGGACATGGACGAACTCCAGGTAAACTCAAGAGAATTCCCTTGGCGCTGGCTTATTGCAGGTAAGGGCATGTTGCCTGGTTCCTAACCCCCAACCCGTAACCCCTGATGTCCTCGACGCGATCGCTCAAGACCCTTGCTCTGTATGCCCTGCTGGGGGCGATCGCCCTCGTCATGCTGCTGCCGCTGATTTGGCTGGTCAGTACGGCGTTCAAAGCCCCCACGGAGAATATCTTCGAGTTTCCGCCCCGGTTTTTGCCCCAGTCTCCAACGCTGCAAAATTTTGTAACAGTATGGCAGACCAATCCTTTCGGGCGCTACCTGTTCAACAGCACCCTGGTCGCAGTGCTAACGGTGGTGCTAAATCTGCTGTTTTGTTCTCTGGCGGCCTATCCCCTGGCGCGGCTCCAGTTTCGCGGGCGCGAGGCGCTGTTTCTGCTGATTGTGGCCACAATTCTGATTCCGTTTCAGATTGTGATGATTCCGCTATATGTCCTGACGGTGAAGCTGGGACTCCGTAATACGTACTTAGGATTGATCTTGCCGGCGATCGCCTCTGCCTTTGGGATTTTTCTCTTGCGTCAGGCGTTTCAAGGTGTCCCCAAGGAGCTAGAAGAAGCCGCCCGCATCGACGGCTGTTCGGAACTGGGGATCTGGTGGAATGTGATGCTGCCTGCTGTTCGCCCCGCCCTGATCACGCTGGCAATTTTCGTATTCATCGGAGCCTGGAGCGACTTTCTCTGGCCGCTGATCTTGCTCGACCAGCCCGACTATTACACCCTGCCCCTGGGGGTAGCCAAGCTTGCGGGTGCATTTTCTCTCGACTGGAGACTAATTGCGGCGGGGTCTGTGATTTCCATAGCGCCCATCTTGCTGGTATTCGGTCTGCTTCAGCGCTACATCGTGCCAACGGATACCAGTAGTGGAGTAAAGGGGTAAGCCCAAAGCACCCGATCAACTGCTTCAATTCGGCGCAATGTCTTGTCCCTGAGGGGTTTCAGCCCCTATCGCCGGGTGATTTCATTTTCCTAAGTTATAGAGAATTAACCCCACCCCATTGCCGAAAAATATTCTGTGAGATATTCTGAAACAACCTGTAAAGGCTCGATAAAGAAAGAGTCAGTATTCCGTTGTTATACTGTAAAGAACTCTTTCGCCTTAGGCAAATCTCCGTATTATCCCGGAGGTAAGGCATCGCTAGGTCACTCTGTTAATCAGGAGCCAAAAACAGGGAGCCAAAACATCTGAAGCTACACCGCCCGTCATGAGTCGCTGAGATGCGAGGCTGATCCTGGGTTAGTGGTGCGTTTGCACAGGGTTTCTGCTCCAGGTTTCGCAGAGCGTCAGGGTTGTCCGGGATTTGCCTTTACCGCTGTATTGATCTGCTGTAGGTAATTATGACTATGCGTGATAGGAGCGATCGCTATCGAGTAACATCTATTCCTATGCCGATGCGCCCCAAGCGCCTGGGCAGCTACCTACTAGATGCAGGTCTGATCACGCCGGATCAGGTCACGGTGGCGCTGAATGATCAGCAGGCGACTGGGATGCGTCTGGGCGAGGTGCTGGTGGCTCGCGGCTGGATCAAAGAACAGACGATCGAGTGGATCATGAAAAAGGTGATCCTGCCAGAGAAGAAAGCATTTCAAGATTGGGAAGAGAAACAGCGCCAACAGCAGCCGCCGTTGACCCCGATTCCTGCACCTGCTCAACGAGTCGAGCCAGTGCCGCCAGCAGCGCCAGCCAACACCCAAAAGACTCCTACCCGGCGCGAGGTTCCCATTTCCAAGCCCCTGCCTCCGGTGAACTCGTCGGATAGCGACGTAAGCTGGGTCGGCTAGGAGCGTTGGTCTAAGGAAAAAGACCACAAAGCCGCATTTGGGCTGCTTCTAGCTGCGTCTAACTTGCATTTAACTTGCGTCTAACTTGTGGGAAACAGCAGTAGCCAGAGGGGCAGCGTGACGAGTAGCCCGATCGATCCCATGGCCAGCGCCGTCACCGTTAGCTCTCGGTCTAGCTCGTAAGCTTCACACAGTACGAGGGTCGCAAAGGCCGGTGGCATACTGACCTGGAGGACGATCGCCAGCCTTTCTGCTGAGCCGAGGCTGGTCAACGAGAGCAGCACGCCGATCAGCAGCGGCACAATGAGCATTTTCACGCTCAGGCTGACGGAGGCGAGGCGGACACTGCGCCAAGAGCGCAACTGGCTGAGCCGCATTCCAATCAGCACAAGGGCAACGGTAATGCTTGTCCAAGCGCCTGCTTTGAGGAACGAGTCTAGCCAGAGCGGTAGCGGTATGTTGTGGATGCCTAACCCCAGCGCAAAGCTCCACAGCACCGGGTTGTACACCAGCGCCCGCAGCAAATCCAGTGGACTCTTTTGCACGCCGCCAAAGTGGGCGGCCATGACTACGCCCAGCCCGTAGGCTCCGAGCGTCGTGCCAATCATGTCGTAAAACAGGGCCCAGGCAAAGTACTTTGGGCCTACAAGCGCCAGACTGACGGGGAACCCCAAATAGCCTGTGTTGCCCATCATGGTGGCCAGCAAAAAGCTGCCTTGCTGAGGACGGCTCTGAGTCATGGGGGCAGAAACAGGTCGTTGTTTTTGTTCTGGTCTTTGTCCTTGCTTTAGCGTAGCCATCAGCCATAGCCAGCCCAGCAGTCCCCCCAGCGCGATCGCCAGCCACGCTGCCACGGGCGCGAGCCACACCGCTGCCGAGAGTTCGGACTGGCGCAGAAACCCCAGCACGCTAATCGGCACTCCCACCCAAAACAGCAGCTTTCCGAGGCGATCGCCCACCCACGGCGGACAAATCCGTCCCAGCCAAAATCCCAAACTGCTCCAGCCTATCAGCGGGATATAGAGACTCAGCAAGCGAAGACTCGGAAATTCCATAGGTTGACTATCGTTGGGATATTTTGAACGGTTTTAGGGCTATCGTTGCAGAGCAAGGGTTCAGCAGACCGTTGAGTTATTTTGCCGGGTGTCGAAGGGGATGACGCTCTTCCAAGGCCATGCAATAATAACCCCGCAGGACTAAACCAGTCTGCGGGAGAGTTTGCGTGAAAGATGCTAGTTTGCCCAAGTCGTCAGCGCCCCAGCCCGATGTCTCTAGCCAGGAAGGTTCCTATGGGCTGGCCGACGATATCCCGGTTGCTCAGCGAGATGGGGCGCGTTTAGAGGCTGATTTGAACCCCGGTGGGTTTGGGTTTCGAGCGGCGGCGGATAGGCTGCGATCGCTCTTTCGGGGGCGGGTTTGGCTATGGGGGCTGATTGGCTTTGTGGCAGCGGTGCAGCTTGCGCTGGTCAGCCGCAGCTTGTTCTTTAGCAATGCTTCTACCGCGCAGGGCTATCAGCCGATCGAGGCCGGCTTGTCCGCAGCGATGTCTCAACTGTCGCTGACCCCGGCCGATAGCCTGTTGGGCCATATCGCCTACGCCGAAGCTCCTCCAGACACCCTCAGCCCAGTGCTTCCCAATGGCAGCGTCCTGCTGCGTGATGCGGCTGCCGAGCGCTTTTTGGCAATGGTGAGGGCGGCTCGCGCTGAGCGGGTGAGGCTGGTGCCGCTGTCGGGCTTTCGCTCGGTGGAAGAACAAACTTACCTGTTTTTCACGCTCAAGGCGAAGCGATCGCTCTCGGCGCAGGAACGGGCCCAAGTCAGCGCTCCCCCCGGCTACAGCGAACACCACACGGGCTATGCAGTGGATATCGGGGACGGCGATCGCCCAGATACAGACTTGGAAACCGATTTTGATCAGACAGCCGCCTACCGCTGGCTAACGGCCAATGCTGCCCGCTTTGGGTTTGAGCTGTCTTTCCCTCAGGACAACGCTCAGGGCGTGAGCTATGAACCGTGGCACTGGCGCTTCGTGGGCGATCGCCACAGCCTCGAAACGTTTTATAAGCGGTAGGTTCGGCTACTGGCAATCAGTCAGGGGGCAGGCGAACCCACCCCCCACGCTCAGACTTCTTGATCAGCTCTAGCGCTTGCGAATGTCGCGAGCCATGTTACGGAAGAGATCCATGCTGGAGTCGGCCGTGCGGCGCTCGTTCGTTAGCTTGGGTGTCGCTTCAGAAGACGTGGAAGTCGGTTCGGTTGAACCTTGCAGACTGTTGCCCGACTTCATATTGTCAGCAGACACTTCATACTCCACTTCAAACTCGCCACCGTTGCCTGCGGTCTTTGGAAACTTGTGCTTAATGACTTTTTTCGAGCGCATGTACTCGATGTTGCCCATTGTCTTGGCATCGTCTGCATCCAGGAAATAGGCTCCCGGCTTGCCATTGTTGCCCGCACCATTATTAACAGAGGGCGAAGCCTCTGCATTATTCTTTTTGCCAAACAAACCGAATAGTCCTGCCATGAGTGCCTCTGAAAAATATCGTTGCATTAATTAACATTATGTTAATTTTGCCCAGGATTTCCAAGCAGTTGGGCGAGATTTGTAAACGAATTGAGGCGGGCGATCGCCTCCTAAGGCAGATCCCCCAATTGACCTATCCACAAGGCTTGCAAGACTTGCCGCAACTGAGGGGCGATCGCCATCCAGTGCGTCTGATGGCTATTACGTCCGGGGGCAAATCTGGGTAACCTTCAAGAAGAGAATGATTTTGCTTTTGTGAATTCCGCATTTTCTCCCTGAAGCCAAATAGCAGAGCGTGTAAGAATCGTTGTGTTGTGTTTGGCAGGCCCTGTATCAGGTGAGACATTAAAACACCATCGCAGGATTCTCTAGCGCGACTTGTTCTATTTGGATTTAGTTGAGGAACGGGCTATGACAGGTCAGAAATGGTTTGCCAGGGTGCTGGCCGGTGCAGTAGCGGTGGGAATCTGTGCGACAGGGGCGATCGCCCGCGCTCAGGAAATGCTGCTGAGTGAAGAAGGCGTGCTGGAAAACGGCGACATGGTGCTGCCTTCCGATAACAGCCTGTACGACCAGTTCACCTTTGAAGGTAAAGCTGGACAAACGGTGACGATCAAGCTATTCAGCACTGAATTTCAGCCCTATCTGGCGGTCATCAGCCCGGAAGGTGAGGTGCTGGGCGAAAACCACAGCGCAGGCGGCAACCCTCAGAACTCGCAGTTGGAACTGACGTTGGCCACTGACGGCACCTACATCGTGATTGCCAACGGTTTTGATGCCAGCAGCCGCGGCCGCTACACGGTCGAGGTCATGGTTGCCGAATAGCAGAAAACCCACCGGGGAATTCTGGAATTCTTCCAAAATTCTTCCCAGGAGCCGACGGAGGCAGCCCAAACAGAGGCAGCCCAAAACGCAGGCAAAGCTGCACAGGGCGATCGTCCCATAGGTTGGCCAAAATCTCATGACACAACCTGAAATGGCGTTCCTGAAGGATTGACGCATTAAGGATTAACGCATTGCTGCTCGGCGATGCTCTTTGGAACAGTTCTTTATTAACGTTTCTGGCGCGGCGCATCTCGATGAGGTGCGCCGTTTGTTTTAGGGGATTGGTTTATAGCGTCTGGGGAACGGCTCAGAGCGAATTGAAGGGGGCAGCTTGTGTCAGAATGGATTCGGTCAAATTGGCAGCCTGGCGATCGCCCTCAGCTTTTCAGTTTTCTCGCTCTTTCCCCCACGCTCTTTCCCCACCTATGACAAAGTTTGTATTTGTAACGGGCGGTGTTGTTTCCAGCATCGGTAAAGGCATTGTGGCATCCAGCCTGGGGCGACTGCTCAAGTCGCGCGATTATTCCGTCTCGATCCTGAAACTTGACCCCTACATCAATGTCGATCCCGGCACAATGAGTCCGTTTCAGCACGGGGAAGTCTTCGTGACGGAAGACGGCGCAGAAACCGACCTCGACCTGGGACACTATGAGCGCTTCACCGACACTTCCATGTCGCGGTTGAACAGCGTCACCACCGGGTCGATTTATCAAGCCGTGCTAAACAAAGAGCGGCGGGGTGACTATCAGGGCGGCACGGTGCAGGTGATTCCCCACATCACTAACGAAATTAAGGAACGCATCTTGCGCGTCGCCACTAACACCCACCCTGACGTGGTGATCACAGAAATTGGGGGCACGGTGGGCGATATCGAGTCGCTGCCGTTTCTGGAGGCGATTCGCCAGTTTCGCAAAGCTGTGGGGCGGCGCAATGTGCTGTATATGCATGTGACGCTAGTGCCGTGGATTGCTTCGGCTGGCGAAATGAAAACCAAGCCGACACAGCACTCGGTCAAAGAACTGCGCTCGATTGGGATTCAGCCGGATATTCTCGTCTGTCGGTGCGATCGCCCCCTGCCAAAGGGAATTAAAGAAAAGCTGTCGGAATTTTGCGATGTGCCTGTGGAATGCGTGATCACGTCACAGGATGCCAGCAGCATTTACGAAGTGCCCCTGACGCTGGAAAAAGAAGGCCTGGCTCACCAAGCACTCGACCTGCTGCAACTGGAGCAGCGAGACCCTGACCTCCGCCAGTGGGAAGAACTGGTAGAGCGGCTGCATCGCCCCGGCTGTCCGCTGGAAATCGCCATCGTAGGCAAGTATGTGCGGCTGAACGACGCTTATTTGTCGGTAGTGGAGGCGCTGCGCCATGCGTCGTTGGCTACGGGCGGCGACCTGCGGATTCGCTGGATCAACTCTGAAGACATCGAGCCACTGACGGTAGCCGAGCAACTCCAAGGCATCCACGGGGTTGTCGTGCCCGGTGGTTTTGGCAGTCGCGGCATCGACGGCAAGATTACCGCCATCCAATACGCGCGCGATCGCCAGATTCCGTTTCTGGGGCTGTGTTTGGGGATGCAGTGTTCGGTAATCGAGTGGGCGCGGCATGTGGCCGGCATGGAACATGCCAATAGCTCCGAGTTTGACCCGCAGACCCGCAACCCTGTCATTAACCTGTTGCCCGAACAGCAGGATGTGGTGGATCTGGGCGGCACGATGCGCTTGGGGCTATATCCCTGTCGGCTGCAACCCAACACGCTGGCCGAGCGGCTCTATGGCGAAGAGGTGGTCTACGAGCGCCATCGCCACCGCTATGAGTTCAACAATGCCTATCGCACGCTGTTTTTAGAAACAGGCTATATGATTAGCGGCACTTCCCCCGACGGTCGCTTGGTAGAAATTATCGAGTTACCCAGCCATCCGTTTTTCATCGCTAGCCAGTTTCACCCCGAATTTCAGTCGCGTCCAAACGCGCCTCACCCGCTATTTCGAGGGTTTGTGCAGGCGGCGATCGCCCACTCAGAGCAATCTTCAGGGCAATCCCCGGTCAAGCCCCAATCGCTGGTGAACTAGGGCTGGGCGTGCCAAGCGCTCCACACCCGTTCCACACCCAAAGAAAATAGGCTGCGTGAAAAAGCTGCCCATAAAATTAGCCGTCGAAGTCGTTCCCAGCAGGAACCTCATTCGACGGCTGATTTTGCATTGTTGCAAGCGAAAAGTTGCAAGCGCAAAACTAATCCGTAAAACTAATCCTTGTCGCGGGTAATGCGAGGCGGTTCACGGAAGGCGATCGCAAAAAAGAGCAGTCCCAGCGTGCAAACCAGCAGAAAAACGTAAATCAGGCTCTCCATAACACAGTCTCCTAAAGCTATTCAAGGAAACGTAGCACCAGACCAAAACTCAGCACAGCAGATACGAATCCAGCAGATACAAACCTGAAGGAGGGAATGCTCACAGAGCAAAACTCGTCAGCAAGCCCTCCTCCAACTCACAATTCAGATGCCTAGACGGCTTCCTTACGGCGAGTAGACTTGTCACCCACCTTCTGGAACAAGCCCCACTCCACCTGCTCTTCTGAGAGGTCAGGGTCAATCCCCGCAAACACGTCGCGGAACAGCGTCCGAGAGCCGTGCCAGATATGACCAAAGAAGAACAGCAGCGCAAACACCGCATGTCCGTAGGTAAACCAACCGCGAGGACTGGTTCGGAACACCCCATCAGACTTGAGAGGTTCCCGATCAAACTCAAAGGGTTCGCCCAATTGAGCCTTACGCGCAAGCTTCTTCACCTCTGCCGGGTCGTCAAACACCTGACCATCCAGCGCGCCGCCGTAGATCGTTGCCGTTACGCCAGCCTGCTCAAAGCTGTATTTCGACTCAGCCCGACGGAACGGAATGTCTGCACGAACCACGCCGTCTTTATCCGTCAGGATAACCGGGAAGTTCTCGAAGAAGTTGGGAATCCGACGCACAAACAGTTCACGCCCAGCGGCATCCTTAAACACAGGATGTCCCAGCCAGCCCTGAGCAATACCGTCGCCCTTGTTCATCGGCCCGGTGCGGAACAGACCGCCCTTAGCCGGGTTGTTGCCTACATAGTCATAGAAAGCGAGCTTCTCAGGGATATTCTCCCAAGCTTCGGCCAACGTCAGACCATCGTCTACATCCGCCTGAACGCGACGATTGATCTCTTGCTGGAAGTAGCCGCTATCCCACTGATAGCGAGTTGGGCCAAACAGTTCAATCGGCGTGGCAGCACTGCCATACCACATGGTGCCAGCCACCACGAACGCCGCGAAGAATACTGCTGCAATACTGCTCGACAGCACCGTTTCGATGTTTCCCATCCGCAGCGCCTTATACAAACGCTCGGGCGGACGAACCGTGAGGTGGAACAAGCCTGCAATAATGCCTACGATGCCAGCGGCGATATGGTGCGCCACGATGCCGCCCGGATTGAACGGGTTGAAGCCTTCAGGGCCCCAAGACGGAGCAACAGGCTGGACGCTTCCCGTCAATCCATAAGGGTCGGACACCCACATGCCTGGGCCAAACAGCCCTGTGAGGTGAAATGCTCCAAATCCGAAGCAAAGCAGACCAGAAAGAAAAAGATGGATGCCGAACATTTTGGGCAAGTCCAGTGCAGGCTCACCCGTGCGAGGATCTCTGAACAGTTCTAGATCCCAATAAACCCAGTGCCAGCAGGCTGCCAGGAACAGCAGTCCCGACAGAACGATGTGGGCAGCAGCAACACCCTCGAATGACCAGAAGCCAGGGTTGACCGCAGTTTCACCCGTAATGCTCCAACCTGCCCAGGACTGAGTAACGCCCAGGCGAGCCATGAACGGCATAACAAACATGCCCTGTCTCCACATGGGGTTCAAAACCGGGTCGCTGGGGTCGTAAATCGCCAATTCGTACAACGCCATTGAACCGGCCCAGCCTGCAACCAGCGCGGTGTGCATCAGGTGTACAGCAATCAGGCGTCCTGGATCATTCAGAACCACTGTGTGTACGCGATACCAGGGTAGTCCCATCGACTACGCTCCTCCTATTACGTTTCAACGCCTTTTTGAGCCTTTTTATTAAGCTGCAAGATACTAGTAAGCCTACCAGAATCAAGCACCATTATCCGTGGCAAACCGCCCAAAGTCCTGTGAACCAATGAAAGACAACGTGCGATCGCCAGACACTTCGACAGTTTGACAATCCGGTTGTAAAAATGAAAGTGTATTAAAAAGTGTAACCAGGGCCTGGATGGGACGCAAGCATTGGTTACAGGCGCATTGCGTAAGACGCAGGGACGGTATCGGACATGGCTAATATTAAGTTTGTTAAAGAAAGCAAAGAGATTATTGCTGCCGACGGAGCGAATCTAAGGCTCAAGGCCCTTGAGAATAGCATCGACCTCTACACCTTCATGGGCAAAATGATGAACTGTGGAGGCTACGGTCAGTGCGGCACTTGCGTCGTGGAAATCATCGAAGGGGCCGAAAACCTCTCTCCGCGAACTGCGGTAGAGGAACAGAAGCTGAGAAAGAAACCCGCAAGCTATCGACTCGCCTGCCAGACGATGGTAAACGGGCTGGTCAGCGTCGTGACCAAGCCCAAGCCCGGTGAGACGGTGGAGTATCAGCCTAGTTCACCGTCTCAGGCAGATTTGGAAGATGGCGTAGTGGGGGCGACCCAATCCTCTGAACCCGGTTCATCTTCTGAAGCATCTGAGCCAGATTTGGAAGTGTTGGCAGAAGAGCAGGTATCCGGTTCCAGTGCTGAGGAGACAAATCCCTCAACAGAGAAACTGGAAGTCGTCTGAATCCATAGGGTTTGCGGACTTAAGGGGTTGCAGACCTGAGTAACCAAAGGGTCAGACCTTCAGGATTCCAGCGTCTTCGTAGCTCTGTTGGCTTGATGTGCTTACGCGGTGGAGTGATATTCTGTTGTCTTAGGAGTTTATATCTCTGGATTTGCGTGGAGGGTCTAGCACTATGGTTGTCAATGATCTTGGGTTTGTTGCGAGCTTGCTATTCGTTCTGGTTCCAACGGTTTTCCTGCTGATTCTTTATATTCAGACTGCTAGCCGTGAGGGTAAACAGTCGAAATAGGTGAGGGCACTAGATTCTTTGATTAATGAAAGCGGGCAGAGTTTCCTGTCCGCTTTTTGTTTGGTCTGTAAAGGGAGTTGTGAAACCTCCAAGCTTTACTAGGGGAAAAACTAAGGGAAAAACTAGGGGCGATCGCCCAACCTATTCCCACAAATCAATCCTCCAAATCCTCTAAAATCCTCAAATTTGCCGCAGACCCAGCTTCAGAACTCTTAGCGCACATCGAACTTAGGATTTGGGGTACCCCTAGATATAGAGCGTTGCGCTAGAGAAGAGGTTGTATCCACAAAAGCAGATCATTTTATTTTTGTTATGCGATATTTGTTTAGCTAGCTTCACATTTCCGTGAAAATACTGTGACCCGCGCCGGGAAGCTTGCCTCACATTGGATCATGTGCCAGATACTTGAGTTTTAGACAGCCTGTAGTGCGTTTGGAGTTGTACACACTCATACGGTGGTAACTATGCGAATTTTAGTGACGGGTGGTGCAGGGTTCATTGGATCTCACCTCATTGATCGCCTCATGACAGAGGGGCATGAGGTGATTTGTTTAGACAACTTTTATACAGGCGATAAGCGAAATATTCTTCGCTGGATCGATAGCCCATTTTTTGAGCTAATTCGCCACGATATTACTGAGCCGATTCGGCTGGAAGTCGATCAGATTTACCATCTCGCCTGTCCCGCATCCCCGGTTCACTATCAATACAACCCCGTGAAGACGATTAAGACCAACGTCATGGGAACTCTAAATATGCTGGGGTTGGCCAAGCGGATCAAAGCTCGCTTCCTATTGGCATCCACTTCTGAGGTTTACGGAGACCCAGAAATTCATCCCCAGGTGGAGGAATATCGCGGCAATGTGAACCCTATTGGGATTCGCAGTTGCTACGACGAAGGAAAGCGGGTCGCAGAAACGCTGGCGTTTGACTATCATCGCCAGAACGATGTGGAAATTCGGGTTGCTCGGATTTTCAATACCTATGGCCCCCGGATGCTAGAAAACGACGGTCGGGTAGTTAGCAATCTTGTAGTGCAAGCCCTGCAAGGTAAACCGCTGACAGTCTATGGCGATGGGTCGCAAACTCGCAGTTTCTGCTACGTCTCGGACTTGGTAGACGGACTGATTCGCCTGATGAATGGTGATTTTATGGGCCCGGTTAATTTGGGGAATCCTGAGGAGTACACCATTTTGCAACTGGCTCAAACGGTGCAATCCATGATCAATCCTGATGTAGCCCTCAAGTTTGAGCCGCTGCCGCAGGATGATCCTCGCCGTCGTCAGCCCGACATCACTCGCGCTAAGACGCACCTAGGCTGGCAGCCGACGGTGCCTCTGGCAGATGGGCTACGGCTTACGATTGAGGATTTTCGGACTCGTTTGGGCGATCGCGTCGCTAAAGTTCCCTTGTTTTCCTCACACTAGCGGGGCTGGTTGCCCAGGGTTCCCCAGAATCTCTGAAGCCTCCTACTGGGTTCACGAGCCAGTCTTGTAGAGGCGGTGCCCCGCCAAGTCCTTTGATCCTGCCTCACGGTAGCTTTGATAAGCTACACAGCTTGTCCTATCTGGGCGTTTTAGATCTGGAGCGCCTCTGACTGCATCTTGCAGGAATTTTTATTGTTCGAGATTTGTTGTTCAGGATGCGTTTCCCTTGTCCATCGTCAGCAGTTGAATAAATGAGGTACTGCCCATGCGCGTGTGTGTTATCGGTACAGGCTACGTCGGCTTGGTGACAGGTGTTTGCTTGTCTCACATTGGGCATGACGTAATTTGTGTGGACAACAACGAAGAAAAGGTCAAGCTGATGAAGTCCGGGCAGTCGCCCATTTTCGAGCCTGGACTCTCTGAGCTAATGACCGCCTGCATTCAGGAAGGCAGGATTGAGTTCACCACTGACCTAGCCAAGGGTGTGGAACATGGCGAGATTTTGTTTATCGCAGTGGGTACGCCTCCGCTGCCGACCGGAGAGAGCGATACCCGCTATGTCGAAGCCGTGGCGCGTGGGATTGGGGCACACCTGAACAGCGGCTACAAGGTGATTGTGAACAAGTCCACAGTGCCGATTGGCTCCGGCGACTGGGTTCGTATGATTGTTATGGATGGCGTTTTAGAGCGTCAGGTCGCTACGGCTGGCGGTGGCGTGGCGGTGGCAGAGCCGGATGTGGCCTTCGACGTGGTCAGCAACCCCGAATTTCTGCGGGAAGGTTGCGCGGTGTATGACACCTTTAATCCAGATCGGATTGTGCTGGGTAGCAATAGCTCCCGCGCCATCTCGATGATGAAGGAACTGTATGCGCCGATTGTGGCTCGTCAGTTTGCGGAAGACAAATCTGGCCCGACGGTGCCCGTGGTCGTGACTGACCTCAGTTCGGCAGAGATGGTGAAGTACGCTGCCAATGCATTCCTAGCAACCAAGATTAGCTTCATCAACGAAGTGGCAAATATCTGCGATCGCGTGGGTGCGGACGTAACCCAGGTCGCCAAGGGCATTGGTCTGGACTCGCGCATCGGCGGCAAGTTCCTGCAAGCAGGCATCGGCTGGGGTGGCTCTTGCTTCCCCAAAGACGTTGCGGCGTTGGTTCACACGGCAGATGATTACGGCTATGAAGCTCAGCTTCTAAAGGCTGCTGTGAGCGTCAACGACCGCCAGCGCTTGATTGCGGTTGAGAAACTCCAGCAAGTGCTGAAGATTCTGAAGGGCAAGACGGTGGGCCTGCTGGGCTTGACCTTTAAGCCCGACACCGACGACATGCGCGATGCGCCTGCGCTGACTATCATCGAGCATCTGACTCGTTTGGGCACAAAGGTCAAAGCCTATGATCCCTTGGTATCTCAGACCGGAATGCGCCACGGCTTGTCGAACGTGATTGTGGAAACCGATCCGGAGCGTCTGGCAGATGGCTGCGATGCGCTGGTGCTAGTGACAGACTGGAGCCAGTTTAAGACGCTCGACTATACCAAGATGGCAAAGCTGATGAACAGCCCCATCCTGATCGACGGACGGAACTATCTCGATCAAGAAGCGATTGAGAAAGCTGGTTTCCGCTATGTGGGCATCGGTCGCTAGATCTGGGATGAGGGAGTCGGCCGCCAGCTAGTTTGCAGCTGATTTCCTACCCGATTGAACCTCCAATCAAGCTAGAAAGCATCAAGACCTTGCTGAGAATTCTCGCAAGGTCTTTTTGTTTTTTTGTAGGGGGTTCTTGTCAGGTGTGATTTCGGTTTCGCTCCAGGTGAGAACCGCTTAGACAGGCGCAACGGACACCTGAGCGATGTCTGACGGAGCCATGTTGGCATGGATGACCTGCCCGTCGCGGAACCAGACCACACGGCGAGTGAGTCGAGCCACCTCTGGTTCATGCGTCACCATGACCACTGTGATGCCGCTGGCATTTAGTTCCTGAAAGATATTCATCACTTCTTGAGTGGTGTGTGAGTCGAGGGCACCCGTCGGCTCGTCGGCTAGCAGCAAGACAGGACGGTTTACGATGGCGCGGGCGATCGCCACCCGTTGTTGCTGTCCTCCCGAAAGCTGATTGGGGCGGTTGTTCATGCGGTTTTCCAGACCCACACGGGTCAGCGCTTCGGCGGCCCGCTCCTGGCGCTCGCGTACCGGCACGCCTGCATAGACCATCGGCAGCATCACATTCTCGATGGCAGTGAGTTGCGGCAGCAGGTGGAATTGTTGAAACACAAAGCCAATCTTGCGATTGCGGACGTGGGCCAGTTCTGTATCATCCAAACCCGCCACATCGGTTCCGTCTAGGTAATAGCGGCCAGACGTAGGGCGATCGAGACAGCCGATCACATTCATCGCCGTGGACTTGCCAGACCCAGAGGGCCCCATGATGGAGCAATATTCCCCCGCTTCGACCGTCAGGTTCACGTCCGACAGGGCGCGGACTTCCGTATTGCCAGAACCGTAGACTTTGGAGATGTGTTCGAGGCGGATGATGGGCTGCATAGGAAAAGGGGATTTTAGGAGGGTGGGGTGTTGGTGCAGTGGAGCCGGAACTTACCAAGCCAGCACGAGTTAGGCGCAGTTAGGCGCAGTTAGGCATAGTTAAGTTAGGCAAGTTAGGCACTGCGGAGGGCAACAATGGGGTCAAGCTTGGCGGCCTGGCGGGCGGGAACCACGCCGAAGAAGAGACCAATGCCACCCGATACACCC
>NZ_DVEA01000379.1:0-15327 GCF_015295965.1 Thermoleptolyngbya sp. M55_K2018_002 | reverse complement strand
CCTGTGCCAGGGACAAAGCCCGCGTCGATGCAGTCGATGTCGAAGCTGATCCAGACGCAATCAGTGCCATCGAGGGCCCGCTCTAGGGCAAATTCTGCGGCAGCGTCGATTCCCATTTCCGTAATGTCAGTCACCGTGAGGATGTTTGTCGCGCGATCGCGGCATACTTTCACGCCTTGGCGCGGCACCTGCCAGCCGCCGATTCCCAGTTGCACCAGGTTTTTGGCGGGGGCGTTTGCCATATTGGTCGCGTGAAACCAGGGGCAGGTGTGCATCCGTTCATCCAGGTCGGTTTCCTGCGTGTCCACATGGCGATCAAAGTGGATAATGCCGACTTTCTTATCTCCTAAATGCCGACACACGCCGCGCACCGTGGGAAAGCCAATGGAGTGGTCGCCACCCAGCAGGATCGGGAAGGCTCCTGACGCAAACACATGGGCGACTCCTTTGGAAATTTGGTCAAACGACTTTTCGTTGTTGGCGGGGATGGTGAATACATCGCCCACGTCGCATAGCGTGATTTGCTCCCGCAGGTCTACGCCCAGTTCAAAGTTATACGGCGTATAGAGTGCAGAGATGCGGCGGATGCCCTGCGGGCCAAACCGCGTGCCAGGACGATAGGTGGTGCCAGAGTCGTGGGGAATGCCAACGATCGCCACGTCATACTCCCCCACCTTCCGCACGTCTTCCAGGTAAGGCGCTTTCAAAAAGGTATTGATGCCTGCGTAGTGGGGCAGTTCGCCCCGCGAGAAGGTGGGAATAGAGCGATCGCGGATGCTGTCCGCCGCCTCCAGCCCATACTCCAACCCCTTAGACACTTCTTGCTGCCAGCCCGTCAGCGGTAGCCGAGCCTCGCGCTCCAGCGCCCGCTGCGCCTCGAAGCTGAAAGAAGTGGGAGCCTGAAAATTCGGTTCGTTCGTCATAACGTCTGTTCAATCCACTCGTTCAATCTGGATGCAACAACAAAATGCAACAACAAAGCCCAGGAGGCAGGCCGCACAAGGCAACCGTCTCCCGGGCTTTTATCCCGCCGTGGAACTGGCAGAGACCTCAGTGGTGAAATGCTCTGAAACCAGCCTGCCTCTCTTGGACCAGTCGCTTACGCAGAACGTCTAAATCAGCGCTCTGAAAGCCGGAACCCTAGAAGCTAAATTCTTTTGTTGAGTTAGCAGGAGATTAGCAAGCGCAATGGATAAGGGTTGTAGTTTCAGATACGATCTAGGTCGGACTTGTCATCGTTTGCTGATATTTAAATGCTGATACTTGAAGGGTTTAAGGACAGGGTTTAAGGGGACGGGGGAAGTCGCAAAGCGTTACAGGCGACCCCGAATGAACGTTCAGGCTTGCAGTCTGCTGATCTTGAAACGTAGGGGGCGATCGAGATAGGATGCGTCGCAAGTCATAGCATGTTCAATTTGGTCAAGTCATAGCATGTTCAATTTGGTAATGATCGATACACTATGAAACGTATCCCAAAGGCTCTGTTTGCTCTATTACTCTCCACAACGCTCCTCGTTGCAGCACCCGCCGAAGCCTGCACGCGGGCCGTCTATCAGGGCCCCGCAGGGCGCGTCCTCACCGGGCGCACGATGGACTGGAAGCTCGAAATTCTCAGCAATTTGTGGATTTTTCCACGGGGAATGGAGCGCAACGGCGCGGCGGCCGGCCCCAACTCTATGCGGTGGACTTCTAAGCACGGCAGCCTGATCGTCAGTGGCTACAACATTGCTACCGTAGACGGCATGAACGAGCCGGGACTAGTGGTGAATGCCCAGTGGCTCGTCACGTCGAAATATCCAGAAAACGACGGCAGAACGCCGCGCCTTTCGCTATCCATCTGGGCGCAATATTTTTTGGATAACTTTGCAACTGTGTCGGAAGCAGTCGAGCATATCCGCGCCAACCCGTTTCATGTGGGGGCGGGCGAAGTGCCCGGTCAACCGGGGCGACTGGCAACGATTCACCTGTCTCTGTCGGATGCAACGGGCGACAGCGCTATTTTGGAATGGGTAGATGGGGAACTGCAAATTCACCACAGCCGCGAATATCAGGTGATGACCAACGAGCCAGTGTTTGGACAGCAGCTTGCTATCACATCCTATTGGCAACAGATAGACGGACTCAGCTTTTTGCCCGGAACCAGCCGCGCCACCGACCGCTTTGCCCGCGCCAGCTTTTATATCAACGCCATTCCCCAAACGGACGATCCGCGGATTGCCGCCGCGTCCGTATTCAGCGTCATGCGAAATGTGTCGGTTCCCTATGGCATCAGCGTATCTGATCAGCCTAATCTATCTACCACGCGCTGGCGTGTCGTGGCGGATCACAAGGACAAGCTGTATTACTTTGAATCGGCAATTTCGCCCAATGTGTTTTGGGTAGATTTGAAAAAGGTAGACTTTTCGCCCGATTCTGGGGTCAGAACGCTGGATCTGGGCGACAGACAGCAGGTGATCTTCTCTGGCGAAGTCTCCAGTCAGTTTGTGTCCGCAGCACCGTTTGTGTTTCAACCGTCCGACTGATAGATAGATAAGTTAATCGGCAGCTACAAATGGATGACGTGCGGTATAGCGTTCCTACACCGCGCGCCGAAGCCTTTCTCTATCGCACTTCTTATCTGCTTCCTATCTATCGAGTGCTGACCGTTTCGGTGGTAGCCACTGGGTAGACCTCCAGGTTTTCGACGGGCGGCCCGTGTAGCACCTCGCCCTGGCAGCTAAAGCGGCCGCCGTGGCAGGGGCAGTCCCAGCTTTTCTCAGCAGCGTTCCAGTTCACGATGCAGCCCAGGTGGGTGCAGACGGGCGATACGGCGTGGATTTGTCCAGCTTCGTCTCGATAGGCGGCAAGCTGTTTGCCTTCGATGGTGATGAGCTTGCCCTCGCCCACGGCCACATCGTCGAAGGAGTGGTGCTGGAGCGCTTTGAGGCGATCGCCCACCCAGTGTATCCCCGTCTCCAGGTTGTTCTTGAGCGAGTCGGCGGTGACAAACGGCGTGGCCCGCAGCGAGTCGTAGAGATCGGCCCAGGGATTTTCGATGCCCAAAATCGTGTTGGCCAGCACCAGCCCAGCCGCCGTGCCGTTGGTCATCCCCCACAGGCTAAAGCCCGTTGCCACGTAGAGGTGATGGGTCATGGGCGTGAGCTTGCCAACGTAGGGCACTTTGTCAAAGGAGACGAAATCCTGACTCGACCAGCGATAGGCGATGTCTCGCACCCCAAAGCGCGATCGCGCATATTCTTCCAGCCGCTCGAAGCGTTCCTCGGTGGCCTCATCGCTGCCCGTTTTGTGCCCCTCGCCGCCAATCAACAGCAGTTGCCGATCCTGGTAGGGTGTGGTGCGGATAGAACGATAGCCCTCGCCCGTGCCGATGAACATGCCCTGGGGAGCGCGATCGCCCTCAATTGGCGCAGCGATGATATACGACCGCTTGGCATAGGACTTGGCGAAGAATAGGCCCTGATCCAAAAACGGCAGGTTCGTCGTCACCAGCACGTCCTTGGCGTGAACCGTGCCCTGTGCGGTCACAATCTGGCAGGGTTCGCCCTCGTTGATTTCCAAAACGCGAGAATGCTCAAAGATATAGTTGCTGGGATCAGCGGCGATCGCCCTTGCCAGGTGCGCCAGATAGCGGCGCGGATGGAACTGGGCCTGGTTGCTAAAGGCAACGGCCCCGGCAATGGGAAAAGGCAGCGACGTTTCGGTGACGAAGCTGGCGGGTAGCCCTAGCGTCTGCGCCGCTTCGACCTCATCGCGGATGGACTGAAGCTGACCGGCAGACTCGGCAAAGGTGTATGCGGTCTGGCGGCTGAAGTCACAGTCAATCTGCTCTCGCTCTACGAGTTGCGCCACAAATTCCACGGCTGTCTGATTAGCTTCGGCATAGAGCCGCGCCTTCTCTTCGCCCAGGTCTTTGAGCAACTGCGCGTAGATGAGTTGGTGTAGCGAGGTCACTTTGGCAGTCGTATGCCCGCTCACCCCAGCGGCGATCGCCCCCGCCTCGATCACGGCAACGGTTTTGCCCGACTTGGCGAGCTGGTAGGCGGCGGTGAGTCCAGCCATGCCCGCGCCGACAATGGCGACATCGACCGTAACGCCGTTAAAGGTTTCGCTGATTAGGTTGGGATAGGTAGAAACATCCTGGGTGGAGTCTATCCAGAAAGATTGGGTGGAACTCGGATTTTGTGCCATTGGGAGTTGTGTCATAGGGAAGTGCTTGATGGGGCGTTCTCAACGGTTAGTCAAGAAGGTCAGTCAAGATAAGATCAAGGAAATCAATCCAAACACGGTTTCAGAAAATTTGGAAAACCGCAGCTTTGCCCAAAGCCTATCGTCCAATGCCTGCGAGCGAGATCTCTCAGTAGATTGAGTCAGTGCGCTCCGAAAGGCAGACCTTTTCTGCAATGGGGGTCTATCTTCGGGAAACCCCACTTAAGTATGGTAAGAACCGCCATGATTGCATTTCTAGAGCATGAGTCCTTCGGGAAACCCGCCTGATTGAGTGAGGTTTTCGGCTCTCTGAGCTAGGGCGATCGCCCTGAAAATCAAGAATGTGAGAAGTGCGATGTGAATTGAGCGATCGCCTTTTTCATGCTTGTTGCATTCAGGACTTACTGCCGATGAAACCGGATTCTCGTTCCCTTTCGACCTACAGCACCTTTCTCGATCAGGTGAAATCATCCCAGGTGCAGCGGGTTGTAATTAAGCGCGATCGCATTGATTACTCACTGAAACCAGAATTGGGTGGAGAGCAGTTCTACACCCTTCCCAACGGCCCGACCGATACGCTGCCGGGTCTGCTGCGTCGCCACGGCGTACCCTTTACCAAGCTCGATGACAACGGCGACACCTCTGGGCTAGTAGCAGGTATCTTACTTTCCACCGGGATGCTGGTGGGGATGTTTGCTTGGCTGGCAAGGCTGAATCAGGCAGGGGGTGGCTCCAACAACAGCACCCCTGGCAGCAGTTTTGGGAGTGGTTTGGGCAATAACTTTGGCGGCGGCTTTGGCGGGCTGGGCGTAGGCATGGGCATGGGCAGAAGCAATGCCCGCGTCTATAACCAGGCGGGTAAAGGGAAGGTTACCTTTGCCGATGTGGCCGGCGTAGACGAGTCTAAGCAAGAACTGCAAGAAATTGTGGACTTTTTGGCGAATGGCGAGAAGTATCGCCGCATTGGGGCGAAGATTCCCAAGGGTGTGCTTCTAGTGGGCCCGCCGGGGACGGGCAAGACGCTGCTGGCCAAGGCGATCGCCGGAGAAGCGGGCGTGCCCTTCATCAGCATGTCTGGCTCGGAGTTTGTGGAAGTGTTTGTTGGCGTGGGCGCGTCTCGCGTGCGGGATCTGTTCAACCGCGCCAAGCGGCAGGCTCCCTGCATCGTGTTCATCGATGAGCTAGATGCCATCGGCAAAACCCGCAGCGCCAACCCCGTCGGCGGCAACGACGAGCGCGACCAGACGCTAAACCAACTGCTGACGGAGATGGACGGCTTCGACGGCAACGACGGCGTGATCGTGATCGCCGCCACCAACCGCCCAGAAATCCTTGATCCGGCGCTGCGCCGCCCTGGCCGCTTCGATCGGCAAGTGCTGGTGGATCGCCCAGACAAAAGCGGCCGTCTGCAAATCCTCAAGGTTCACGCCCGCCCGGTGAAGCTGGGAGAGGATGTGGATCTGGAGGCGATCGCCGCTCAAACGGCAGGCTTTTCCGGGGCTGACCTGGCCAACTTGGTCAACGAAGCGGCGCTGATGGCCGCCCGCAACAATCGCCAGGCCGTGCTGATGGCGGATGTCAACGAAGCCATCGAGCGGGTGATTGCGGGGCTGGAGAAGCGCTCTCGCGTGCTGACCCCGCTGGAGCGGCAGACCGTCGCCTATCATGAAGTGGGCCATGCGCTGGTGGGGGCGCTGATGCCTGGAAATACGAAGGTGTCGAAGATCTCCATCGTGCCGCGTGGACTGGGGGCGCTGGGCTATACGGTGCAAACGCCGGAGAGCGATCGCTTCTTGCTGCTTGAAGATGAACTGCGCGGCCAGTTGGCAACGCTGCTGGGCGGGCGCTCTGCGGAAGAAATCGTCTTTGGCAAGGTGTCTACCGGAGCCAGCGACGACATCCAGCGGGCCACCGACTTGGCGGAACGCGCCATCACCCAGTACGGCATGAGCGAAACCCTCGGCCCCATCGCCTTTGACAAAAACCAGGCGCAGTTCCTCGATGGGGGCAGCACTCGCCGCGCCATTAGCCCAGAGGTGGCAGCCGAAATCGATCGCCAGGTCAAGCAAGCGCTGGACAAGGCCCACGACATGGCGCTAGACATCCTCCGCCTCAACCGCGACCTGCTGGAATCCGCCACCCAAACCCTGCTCAAAGAGGAGGTGCTGGAAGGCAGCACGCTGGCGGCAATTCTCGCCCAGGTGAAGGCCCCCGAAGGTCTGCAACCCTGGCTGACCCAGGGCTAAGCCTCGTTCAGGTTCCGATTCAACAGGAAAGGCGCAAAGGTATCCAGTAGATATCTCTGCGCCTTTTGTCTTAATCAAGAATCACAGACGGGTACCTCGAAAAATTCAAATCCTCTTGAGAATGGCTACGAGAAAACGAGGGTTTCAGGTCTCATCAAAGGCGATCTGGCGCGAGGCTGAATCTTCACGAAACCCCGGCTGAAGGGTTTTTGCAATCGTGAGAGCTTCTTTTAAAGCAGTCTGGGCCAGGCTGGTTTCTCCAAATTCATTTGCGACAAAGGCGATTTCGCTCAACCGCTCCACTTTGCTGACCCTCTGATAGTAATCATTGTCTCCGTCTTGATTGGGAATTGCGTTTGCCGCAGCAAATGCCTCTTGCAGGAGGGACTGCACTTGGTCGGTTTCTCCAAGTTCGCCTGCAATCGTGGCGATCGCCTGTAGGGTTCTGGCTTGTTCAACTGGCTCCGACTTCGGCATAGAGCGAGTGATCGCCAGCGCCGTCTGAACATCGCCACCTATTGCCAGCGCCAAAGCCGCCGCCTGCACCGCTTCTGCACTATATGCTGCTCCATCTATCTCTCTCATTCCTGTAGCCAGCTCAATCAGATTGCGGCGCATTTGCGGGAGCGATTCTGCTCTGCTGTCTACACTGCTACAGCCGAGGGTAAGTGCCAGCCCAGCAGTAATCATTCCAGTCGTCCAATTTAATTTCCGAAAGGCGCGGCCAGGAGTCGGAGGTGTTTTGCAAACCATAAAATTTAGATAGTTGTTGGGTAAGGGTGATTTCGGTCACTTCACGACCTACTGTTCTTATTCCGAAAACCCAATGAGCTTATACAAGCTGTGTATCGTGCAGTACGCAAGAAAAGGCGGAGCAGGCAAGGCCCACCCCGCTAAGGAGCTAATGAACTTGGTTTGATAGTGCCGCCAGTCTGGTGTTGACCAGGAAAGGAGGCGATCGCCACACCCGCCAGCATCGACGCAGCAGCCGGAAATCCAACTAAACGGCTTTGCTAGAATCGGAGCGTCCTGAGAAACCCAGACCGCCGCCAGAGTTGGGCGGGCGATGCGCTCACTAACTTTTGGAGACGCTGCCCTTAGACTGCCGCCTTCAACTGAGAACCAGCTGATTGAACGCTGAGGAAAGGCGAGAAAAACGCGATGTGCAACTTTTGATTTGCCCTCATCCCCCAACCCCTTCTCCCAATTTGGGCGAAAGGGAGCAAGAGAGGCTTGAAGTCCCTGGTGAAGCGCCAAAGGGATCTCGCCAAAGGGATCTGATTTGACGGGCTGTCTTTTGACAATGCGGCTAGACTTCGAGACGATAAGCCTCCAGAAGGTTGATATCTGGAGAACACAACGATGAAACGGATTTTGCAGGCGCTTTCGATTGTGCTGTCGCTGGTGATTGGGCTGGGGGCGATCGCCCTACCTGTCCGTGCCGATGCAGATTTGGCGACGGGTGCAAAGGTATTTAGCGCCAACTGTGCCGCCTGCCACGCGGGGGGCATTAACTTGGTGAACACTGAAAAAACCTTGAAGAAAGAAGCGTTAGAAAAGTTTGGCATGAATTCTGTCGCCGCCATCACGACTCAGGTAACCAACGGCAAAGCCGGGATGCCTGCGTTTAAGGGACGGCTGACCGATGAGCAAATTGCCGCCGTCGCTGCCTATGTCCTCGATCAAGCCGAGAAGGGCTGGTAGGTTGCCCATGCAGAAGCCAGACCCGCGACGGGCTTCGCAGCGTGTGGTTTTGGGGCTGGTGGCGCTGGGGCTGCTGCTGAACCTTTGGTGGGGCGGCGGTTCCAGCGCGATCGCCGCTGAGGTTGTGTCCCAGCAGCCCGATCGAGCAGCCCTGACCGCTGGGGTGGCGGCGTTTCGGCAGGGCGATTATCCAGCGGCGATCGCGGCCTTCAGCGAAGCCCTCCGCGCCAACCCAAATTCGGCGGCGGCCTACGGCGATCGCTGTCTGGCGCGAATTTATCAGCGCGAGTATGCTGAGGCAATCGACGACTGTAACCAAGCGCTGCGGCTCGATCCGCGCAATACCGAAGCGTATCTTAATCGCGGGCTGGCGCACTATCGTCGGGGCAGCCTAGACGAGGCGATCGCCGACTTTACGCAATTGCTGAGCCTCACGCCCCACGACCCCCGCGCCCGATACAATCGCGGACTGGCAAAGGCGGCGCAGGCAGCGTATCGAGAGGCCATTGTGGACTATGGCGAAGCGCTGCGACAGGCTCCGCCCCAAGACCGCAAAATGCTGGCCCAAATTTACACCGATCGCGGGCTGGCGGAACTGCTGGTGGCCGACTCGCGAGGGGCGATCGCCGACCTAACGCAGGCCATTCAACTGGATAGTAGCAACGCCCGCGCCTATCTCAACCGCGCCTGCGCCTATCACCGGGATGGAAACTTGGTGGCGGCTCTGAGCGATTTTGACCAGGCCATTGCCATTGATCCAACCTATGCAGAGGCGTATTTTGGGCGGGCGATGGTGCGACAGCAGCGCGGCGAGTCTGGCAGCGCGATCGCCGATCTGCGGGAGTCGGTGCGCTATTTTGGCGAACACCCGGAGCTTGCGCCAGATACCTATCGGCAGGCGGTGCAGTTGCTCAAGCAGTGGCGATCGCACACCTCGATCGGCTAACGTCAGTTGTTTATTTTACGTATGCATTTCACGCCTTCACGATGCAAATGAGTAAGAAAAGATTAGATAATATGAGAAAGGGGTTCAAACTGGGTTGGGCGATTCGCGAAGCGATCCTTGCAGGAATTGCCATTGGCTGTGGGGCGATCGCAGTTCCCACAGGTCTGATTCACGCTTCTACCTCCATGCCCCTGCGCTATGCCCACGAAGGACACTCGCACAGCCAACCGCACGAGGCAGGCTCAACCCACTCTCACCCGCCCCATTCCCCCCATCAGGGCGCACATGACCACGAACACGGGATGCTGGAAATTCCTGCCGGACAGCCCGTTCCCACGGTCGAACTGGTAATTCATCCAGATGCTCGTCGGGGCTGGAATTTGGAAATTCAGGTGACAAACTTTGCCTTTGCGCCAGAGCGGGTCAATCAAACCAGCAGTTTTCAGGAAGGGCACGGTCATTTGTACATTGACGGGGTGAAGATAACCCGCCTGTATGGAAACTGGTATTACCTGGAAAGCCTCGCCCCTGGAACCCACGAAATTACCGTCAGCTTGAACGCAAACGGGCACGAAGCGCTGATGCACAACGGACAGCCAATTCAAGCGACTAGACGAATTACTGTGCAGCCCTAGCGAAACGCTTTAGAGTAAGGTAAATCCAGAAGAAGGTAACGATTCAATGAAACAATTAGGTGTATCGCCCTGAAACAATACGATATCCATGAAATCGGTTATAGGCAGCTTGTCTAGAAGCAACTTTGTGCTTGAAAATCCTAGGCGCAAATTCTGCTGCGTGTATGATTTGACTGCTCTGTTTCCATCGCTTGTAGTTTTCCGCTATAGGTTCTGCAAGTGCCTGACACCATTGCTTAATAATGTTGTCTACTGAAAACTCCTGAACTCGCCGGAAACCATTTAAGACCATCTTCTGGTACGTTTCAGGTTGAGCTTTCAATCTTTGAATTGCCTCTAGTACGGCTTTGGGTGTTTTCACTTCAATGTAATCTAGTTCCGATTGCCTGAGGTCACGAAAAGCAGGTTCAGGACCAAGTAGAGCAGGAACTCCTGCGCTCCAAGCATTCACTAACTTACTTGCTGGTTTCCCCAAAGCATCTTTTTCGGTTAGATCACGGACTGCTAAAACCAAATCATTAGTGCTGTAATCATGCCACATGACAGGGCCATTCTCAGGACTGCCGTTAATAATGAGTTTTACCCCAAGATTCTCTAGTTCTTGCTGAAATTCTGAAGAGCAGAAGGGCGCGTACAGATTAATCTCGTAGCCATTAAATACAATATTTTCGATGGTGTTGCCTCGCTCCTTCAGCCTTGGTATCAAGCCCGGCTGCGGCCAGAGGGGAATGAATATGTCGGTTGCTGATTCCACGTTGGCTCTGTTTTGCACTATTGCCATATTACAAAGTGCAGGCTTAGAGCCATCACCACGACAACCAACCATAAATGAATTAAAAGTCAGATCTCGAATACCCAGATCAGGAGAACTAACAACACAAATTTCTCCAGGGACAAAGCGATCAGAAATAAATACGTTGAGATTTCTGCGCTTTAAATGCAAATAGGTGAGAACGATCCAAGAGTCTTCATTAGTCCGAATACGAGTACATAAGGCGTTGGGGTCAGGGATTGAGGATTCGGGAGAGCAAAACAGATCAGCCCACTTCTGAGTGTACTTAACTACAAAATTCACTGGATATGGGAGAGAAGAAAAATTCATATGCAGCCCTTTAACTTGTGGATGCTGTCAATCTAGCAGTCCCAAGCCATTTGTGGAAGTTCGTGAAAGTTCAAGGAGGCATTAGAAGACGATGCCTAAGGTTCAGCGCGATCGCAATGTTACTCAGCAACGCTGAAAAATCTCCAGTTCGCAGATCAAAGCGCTGAGTGAAGGGTTCAGACTACGATGCAAATCCTACTCCTCGTCCGAGGCCTGGCCGTCGCGCCGCCCCAGTTCGTACACTGCCGCGCCAATGACGGACAAAATACCCATGCTGATCGACCAACTGCGCCCCAGACTCACATCACTCAGATAGTTCAGTCCCACACCAGCAATCACAAAGGGAATCACGCTGAGCAGCGAGGCATAGAAGCTGTTTTGGGCTTCGCGGGCGGCGCGGGTGCGCTCAAACTCGGCTTGTGAGGTGTAGAGCGATCGCTCGGCGAAGTTCAGCCAGCGGCTAATCTGATCCATCACCCAGTCGCTTAGGGGCGAAAAGCCGAGGTACAGCGCCAGCGCCCACAGCCCAACGCCTGCAACGGTGGTCGGGTCAATCGCCAGTCGGAACGGCAGAAGTTCGCTCAGCATGGGGAGTTCTAGAGGCAAGGGGCTATACATTAACAAGTATTAATGATTGTAAACTCCTTTGCAATTTTCTGCGGACGCTCTGATGGACGTTCTATCGAAGCATTTCATTGCAGAATTTCACTGAAGAATTTCTTCCAGCTTTTGCTGCTCCCAGAGGGTTTGATACAGACCGGGCTGAGCCAGCAAGTCAGCATGGTGTCCCGATTGCACAATGCGCCCGCCATCCATGACCAAGATGCGATCGCTCAGGGCTGCGGCCGAGAGCTGGTGCGTGATGAACAGCACTGTCTTCCGCTGAGTTCCTTCTCGCAGGTTGGTGAGGATTTCCGTCGCGGTCTGGTTGTCCACGCTGGAGAGCGCATCGTCCAAAATCAGCACGGGCGCATCGATCAGCAGAGCGCGGGCCAGGGCTGTGCGCTGTCGCTGTCCGCCAGAGAGCGTGATGCCGCGTTCGCCAACGATGGTTTTATACTGCTGCGGAAAGTTGAGAATTTCTGGATGAATCTGCGACTGCTTAGCGGCGGCTTCTACCTCGTCCTGCCCGGCTTTGGGGTCGCCATAGCGAATATTGTTTTTAATCGTCGTGCTGAACAGGAAGCTCTCCTGGGGCACGTAGGCGATCGCCCCCCGCAAGTCGCGCAGTCGAATTTGCGTAATGTCGTAGCCGTCGAGATACACCTGTCCTGGTGCAATATCCAGCAGGCGGGGCAGGGCGTTTGCCAGCGTAGACTTGCCAGAGCCGATGGGGCCGACGATCGCCACCGTTTCACCCGGTCGAATCTTGAAGCTCACCCCATCCAGCGCGGGCCGAGTTGCACCTGGATAGGTAAAGCTGAGGTGGTCGGCACAAAGCCAGCCCTGCACCTCCGACCGGGGCAGATGAATCGCGTCGGGCGCATCGTCGATTTTGGGCTGCTCCGCCAGAATGTATTCCACCCGGTCGATGCTGACCTCGCCCCGCTGGTAGGCCGTAATTGTGAAGCCCAGCAGCGCCGTGGGAAACACCAGCCGCTCGACATACAGCAGCATCGCCAGAAAATCGCCAATGCTGATGCGCCCACTGGCGATTTCGCCCGCCCCCAGCGCCAGCAGCACCAAGAGGCTAATACTCGCCAAGCCGCCCAGCAAGGGAAACAGCGTCGTGCGGGTGCGGGCCAGGGCCAGGTTTGCCTTCAGCAAGTTTTGGTTGCGCTCGGCAAAAGCCTGGCGCTCGTTTTCTTCTTGGGCATAAATTTTGATCAGGGCAATGCCGCTGATGTCTTCTTGGATTAGATCGCTCAGGTCAGAGGTGCGCTGCTGCACCTGAAGCTGCTGGTTTCGCAGGCGATCGCTAAACAGATGCACCAGGAAAAACATCAGCGGGTAAATGGCGATCGCCACCACCGTCAGCCGCACGTCAATGCTCAGCATCACGGGCAGCGTCAGCGCGTAGGCAAAGATGGTATTCGCCAGACTCAGCACGGCAAACCCCAGCAGCCGCCGAATATTGTCCACGTCGCTAGTGGCGCGGCTGATCAAATCGCCGACTGTGTTTTCAGCAAAATAGGCCGGCTCCATCGTCAGCAGGTGGCTAAAAATCCGCTGCTTGAGGTCAAATTCCACCAGCCGCCCCACGCCAAATAGCCAGATGCGCGACAAAATCCGCATTCCCCACATCACCGATGCCAGGGCAAAAATCCACCCTGCGTAGAACGTCACCCGGCCAAAGCTGAAGGTCTGCTGAAGCTCGTCAATGCCCGACCGTAGCAGCAGCGGAATATAGACCCCGATGCCATTCACCAGGAGCAGCGCCAGAATGCCGCCTGCGGCCAGTCGCCAGTGGGGGCGGAGGTATTGGCGCAGTCGTTGGAAACGGGAGATGGCCATGTTGGGGGAAGAGGGTGGGCGATTTTGGATTTTGGAGATTTTGGATTTTGGATTGCTAATCAAGCGTCTACGAGCTTCCGGCAGTTTCCTTCGTTGCTACCTGGGAGAATCGTTGATCCTGAGGATGAAGTGCGTAGCTCCTTCCCTCAATTGCGTTTCTGTTTGTTGAGGGGGGTGCAAGGGAATCGACTTGAGGCAATCAACGACCCAGAAAGCTTTAAAGCACTGTCTAAAACACTGTCTAGAAACTCTCTGCCCCTCGCAAGCGTCCCTATGGTCATTGCCCAATTGTAATTGCCCGGTGGGGGCATCAGCGCGATCGCCTTGTGGGATTGAAATCCTTGGAATGGGGACGACAGGCATCAGTCAGGGATCTACGCTAGGCTAGCGAAATAGGTCTGGAATGCATTGGCACGCATGGGTAACGGAGCGTATGAAGCGCGGATCGATTGGAATTTGGATCGGGCTGGCGATCGCCGCTGTGGGCATTGGCATGGCGGCGACGAATCCGGGTGAGGCGGCCTACGATGAATATGCCACCGCTCGTCTATCCGAGTATTTGAATCAGGAAGTATGTCCCGATGCGCCCGATGTATTGGGCATCGACCTGGAAGACCTTTGTGCGGATCTGGTAGAGGACAACCAGGACGATTTGCGGGAAATCATTTCCGACAATACGCAGCGCTCTAACTATGGCGTGCTGAGCCTGTATCAAACGAACCTGTCTGCCCATCGGCTGCTGCCTGCGGAGATTCGCTCCTTTTTGCCGCCGCAACTGCTGCCGGCCTATCGCTTCAAGACGGTGGGGATTTTGGGGAATTTCGTGACCTACGAAGCCAAGAAGCAATAAGCGGAATTCTCTTAGGAATCGCTTCACGAATCGCGCTCAGCCCTGCCAACAGCGCCAGCAGCCAGTCGCCCCAGCGGACGTAGGGCGTTTTGCTCTGACGGCGATAGATCGGGGCAGCGTGGGTTTCCAGCGTTTGATCTCCCGACAGCCAGACCGTTTCTCCGTGCGGGTTGACGATGCCAGACAGCCCCGTGTTGGTGACGCGCACAGCCCAGCGATCGCTCTCAATCGCCCGCATCACGTCCTGGGCGTGGTGTTGCAGCATCATGCGGCGGGGGTAGGGGTCGTTGTTGGAGGCAGTCAGGATAAACTCGCCGCCCGCCGCTGCCTGCTGCCGAAATAAGTAGCTAAAGGCAGATTCATAGCAAATGGCGGCGATCGCCCGTCCCACTGGTGTATCAAACCGCTGCTCCAAGTGCCCCGGATGCATCGAATCCTGGATGAGCGACAGCCGCCCCACCACGCGCCCCAGCACCTCCTCAAAGGGAATGTATTCGCCCAGGGGCACTAGCTTCACTTTGTCGTAGTGTCCGGCAATCTCGCCATTGGGAGCGAGGGCAAACAGGCTTTGAGTCATGCGGCGTTCCTGCCAGCCGACCGTGCCGACAATCGCCGGAACGCCCCGCGCCAGCACCGCCTGGTAGAGGGGATGCCGCGCTTGCTGCGCCGTGCCCACCCACACCCAGGGAAACGCCCCCTCCGGCATCACCACCAGATCTACGCCCGCATCCGCCAGCGCGTTGTAGCCCTGGGTGTAGCGTTCTAGCGCCAGCCGTTCGCCCGTTTCAAACAGCTTGATCCGCGTTGGCACATTGCCCTGCACCAGCCCCACCGTCAGCACCTGGTTGTCCTGATCTGCCAGCGGTTGCCGCAGCAGCACCCAGCCGCCCAGATGCGTCGCCGCCAGCAGCGCCAGCGCTATTGCTAGATACTGACTCGCGCTTGATGGGGAACCTGGAAGCGGCGGGCGATTCCCGTGGGGGGCGCTTTGCGAATTGCGCTCCGGTTCTGCCGACACACGCTGCGGACGAGTGCGCCACGCCAAAAAGCTTTCTGCCAGCAGCCCGTTCACCGCCACGATCGCCGCCGTCACCGCTGTCGGACCAGACAGTTGCCCCAGATGCAAAATTGGCAGGTTGTGGGGGCTTTGGGTCAGCGCTAGGGAGGTCCAGTAGAGCGGGCTA
>NZ_DVEA01000339.1:0-2744 GCF_015295965.1 Thermoleptolyngbya sp. M55_K2018_002 | reverse complement strand
CCCCGCCGCAGAGGCATTATGGCTCTGCGCCAAAACCCGCGGGCGATCGCCCAGCCGCCTGAGGAGCGATACGATCAGCATCATCCCTTCGCGCAGAGCCTATGCGCTGAAATACTTCGCAACCGGGTGATACACCACGATCGCCGTCGTCGATTGCTCCGGATAAAGCTGTTCGCTTTCGTCCATGTACAGCCCGATGCGCTCGGCTCCCAGCAGGTCAAGCTGCGTGTATTGATCCTGAATGTTTGGACAGGCCGGATAGCCAAAGCTATAGCGCGACCCCTGATAGCGCTGCGCCAGCACGTCGCGGATGTTGTCGGGTTCCGCCGCGCCAAAGCCCAGTTCGCGCCGAATGCGGGCGTGAACCCACTCTGCCAGCGCTTCTGCCGTCTGCACTGCCAGCCCGTGGAAGTAGAGATAGTCGGTGTATTGGTTGGCGGCGAATAGCTGCTGGGCAAATTCCGTAGCGATGTCGCCGACCGTCACCGCCTGCATGGGAAATACGTCAAACTGAGTGGCGTGGTCTTTGGGCAGGAAGAAGTCGGCAATGCAGAGGCGGCGCAGGGACTTTTGTCGGGGGAAGTGGAAGGTGGCGACGGGCTGCAAATCTTGCGGTTTCATGCCGTTTTGCACCGCAGCGGGAGCGTAGATATACAGCGAGTTGCCCTCAGCCAGGCAGGGGAAATAGCCGTAGACCACCTGCGGCCGCAGCAGGTTTTCCGCCAGCACGCGCTGTTTCCACTGCGCCAGAATGGGATAGGCCTTTTCTTGCAGGAAGGCATCATAGGCTTCGCGGGTCTGATCTTTGGGTTTGCGGAACTGCCATTGTCCGGCGATCAGCGCCTGCAAGTCCAAGTACCAGAACACATCCTCTAGCGAAATGTCCTCTGGGTTTAGGATCTGCGTGCCCCAGAAGGGCGGCGTGGGGCGGGGAATGTCGAGGGCTACGGCTTCGGAGCGCAGGGTGTCTGCGATGGCAGGAGCAGCGGGATCGTTGGCAGGCAGGGCAGTTGGAGGGGCGATCGCCTCTGTTTCTGCGTCTACCTCCGGTGCTTCAGACAACGCTGAATCCTGACCCTGCTCATCCAAAAAGCCCTGCACATCATCCCACCGGCCTGCTGCCTTCGCGGGCATCAGCTTGTCCATAAAGTGCAGATCAGAGAAGGCATCTTTGCCGTAAATCACCTTCCCCTTATAGGTGTTTTGACAATCTTCGTAGACAAACTTGGGCGTGAGCGCTGCGCCACCCAGGATAACAGGCACAGTGATGCCGCGCTCGTTAAACACTTCCAGGTTCTCTTTCATAAAGGCGGTGGACTTCACCAGCAGCCCACTCATGGCAATGCAGTCGGCCTGGTGTTCAAAGTAGGCATCAATGATGTTATCCACGGGCTGTTTGATGCCCAGGTTAATCACGCGATAGCCGTTGTTGGTGAGGATGATGTCCACCAGATTTTTGCCAATGTCATGTACATCGCCCTTCACCGTGGCAATTAGAAACGTGCCTTTGGCATTGCCGCCGGATTCTTCTTTGTCCATAAACGGCTCCAGATGCGCGACGGCAGCTTTCATCGTCTCTGCTGATTGCAGCACGAAGGGAAGCTGCATTTGTCCAGAGCCAAACAGGTCGCCGACAACCTTCATGCCATCCAGCAAGAAGGTGTTGATGATGTCCAGCGGCTTGTAGGTCTTCAGCGCTTCGGTGAGGGCTTCTTCCAGCCCAATGCGTTCGCCGTCGATGATGTGCTGCTTCAGTCGCTCCTCGATGGGCAGATCGGCGAGGGAACCGCCGGAGCGGGTGTCTTTGGCCGAAACGCCCTCGAACAGTTTGGTGAGTTCTGTCAGCGGATCGTAAACGCAGACCTCGCCTTCAAACCGCCGCTGGTCGTAGATGAGCTGGCGGCAGACTTCCTGATGCTGCGGCTCGATCTTGGCCAGGGGCAGGATTTTGGCGGCGCTGACGATCGCCCCATCCATGCCCGCTGCCGTTGCCTCATGCAGAAACATCGAGTTCAGCACGATCCGCGCTGCGGGGCTGAGGCCAAAGGAGATATTCGACACGCCCAGCAGGATGTGAACCCCTGGCAGGTTTTGGCGGATCTGGCGAATCGCTTCGATAGTGGCCTTGCCGTTTTCCCGGTCTTCCTCGATGCCTGTGGAAATGGGCAGTGCCAGCGGGTCGTAGAAGATTTCGTAGGGCGGAATGCCGTATTCCAGCGCATCGCGGTAGGCCCGTTGGGCGATCGCAAATTTCTTTTCTGCCGTCCGAGCCATGCCCTCTTCGTCGATCGTGCCCACCACAATCCCCGCACCGTAGGTCTTGGCCAGTTCCAGCACTTTGAAGAAGCGCTCGTCGCCGTCTTCGTAGTTCGTCGAGTTGAGGATGCACTTGCCGCCTGCGACTTTCAGACCCGCTTCCATCTTTTGCCATTCGGTGGAGTCTAGCATCAGCGGCAGGTTTACGTTTGTCACCAAGCGCGACACCAGTTCCCGCATGTCTCGTTCGCCGTCGCGGCCCACGTAGTCTACGTTCACATCCAGGACATGAGCCCCTTCTTTGACCTGCGATCGCGCTACGGCCACTAGCCCGTCCCAATCTTCCGCATTCAGCAACTCCCGCACCTTTTTGGAGCCGCTAGCATTCAGGCGTTCGCCAATGATCAGGAAGGAGTTGTCCTGGTCGTAGGGCTGGGCGCTGTAGATGGAGGCGGCAGCGGGGATGTAGGAGAGGGCGGGGCGGGGGG
>NZ_DVEA01000395.1:0-2749 GCF_015295965.1 Thermoleptolyngbya sp. M55_K2018_002 | reverse complement strand
CTCGCCGCCGCCGCCCACAGCGAACTGGGCGCGGATGCCAGCACGCAGATCCGCTATTTGCCGCGGGTATTGCAATCGAACGATTTTAATGGTTTTGACGATTCTAGCGATTTTGGATTTTAGATTGGCGATTTTGGATTTTTGGCAAGCTTTTCAGTCCACCTGTCTCACGCCCGGCCGTCGGATACCTGCTGTGTACCCTGCGATCGCCCGTTCCGTTTAGATTCCTCAAGCGCCGTTCTGTCAAATGCTACACCCTCAAACTGGTTTGCTTCGGCTGTTCCAAAATGCAATGAGGCAGACGCGATTCCCAAAGCGATCCCTGCGGAAATCGCCCCACCCAACCCCACGACATCAGGCGATTCGCGAAGCAATCCCGACGGGAATTGCCCTAACGCTGGCCCTCTTGGGCGGGCTGGCGATGCCGCTGAAGGGTTCGGCAACCCGCCTTGAGGCAACCCGTCTTGATGCCCGACCAAGGGCAGAACCCAGCGCCCGCCAAGCGCCTGAACTGGCGCAGCGAATCATCATCCGGCGGCGGGGCGATCGCCCTGATCACGATGAGCGCGATCCCTACGACTGGCGCGACGATCTGGACTGGCGGGAGGACTATCGGCGCGATTCGCGAAGCAATCCCTACGGGAATCGCCTGCCCCGCTGCTATCCGGGCTACGACTGCTATCCCCGCTACGACTATCGCCCGCGCCGCCGACCAGAGCCGCCCAATCCTCTGCCGCTGGTGTCTACGCAAGACTGCACCGATTTAACCGTGATGGCGCGACTGTCCTATATGTGGGATGCGGGCAGTTCCCTCAGCGATGCCGTCACGGGAGCGCAACTGGCGGTATGCAGCAGCGGCGGCGTGACCACCAGTCTTAGCCGCTGGGGAAATGGACAGGTTGCTCGCTTTGGCAACGGCTGGAACTATCCCAACGGCGTGGCGAGTCGGTTTGGCTCGTCCTGGCAATATCCCAATGGGCAACTGCTCACCACTGGCTCGTCCTGGTTTTATCCCAACGGGCGATCGGCTCGGTTTGGCGCGAATTGGTTCACGCCCAGCGGCCGCCCGGTGTCTCAACAGGAGTTGCTGAGTCTGGCCTGTGGTCAGTTGGGGACGCGGCAGTGTGGCGATCGCCTCCGACAGGTTCCTGCAAATTCGGGCTTTTGGTATGAACTGACGGTGGTTGAGCTAGCCTGGCTTTCGGGTCGATGAGTTGGCTTGCCTCCCCAGCGCAAAACCCTCTAGAGTGAAGGATGAAACCTTTGCTGGTTGAGCCGATCCCCCTAAATCCCCCTTGATAAGGGGGACTTTGAGCCTAACCCCTAATCCCCAACCCCCAACCCCCAAACCATTGGATCTTACCGCTGGTTCCCAAGCTGACCGCGATCAGGAAAAAGCCATCCGACGGCGATCGCTGCTCAAGGCCCGTCAGGCGATGCATCCTGATCTTTGGCGAGAAAAGAGCGATCGCCTCTGTGCCCGGTTGCAAAGCTGGGAGGGATTTGCTCAGGCGCGGACGGTTCTCGCCTACTTCAGCGTGCGCCAAGAGCCTGACCTCAGCCCGTTGTTTCATCTGCCCAAGCGCTGGGGCTTTCCCCGCTGCGTCGAAAAAGAGATGGTTTGGCATCGCTGGTCGCCCAATGGAGCCGGGATGCCCCGCGCCTACCCGCTGCAAACGGGCGCGTTTGGCATCCCAGAACCCCATCCCCTGTCGATCCAGCTCAGCCCAGCAGAGGTAGACCTGATCCTGGTTCCGGCGCTAGCCTGCGATGTGCAGGGCTATCGGCTGGGCTACGGCGGCGGCTTCTACGACCGGATGCTGAGTGCGCCCCAGTGGCGGGGCAAACCCACGATCGGCATTGTGTTTGAGTACGCCCGTGTGCCCCGCCTGCCGCGAGATCCCTGGGATCGCCCGCTACACGGTATCTGCACCGAAACAGGGCTATTCCTGGCAGACGGCTAACGGGACGAGTTGCGTTGCACCAGAACGCTAGATCCCTTGAGCAGCAAGCTGCTGTTCCGGCAACTCGACCGACTCGCCCACAATCTTGCGGAACTGATCCCCATCAATGGTTTCCTGCTCCAGCAAAATCTCTACCAGCTTGTCTACTAAGGCGCGGTTTTCGCGGATAATGCGACGGGCCTCACGGTGGCAGCGGGTGGCAATATCCCGCACCTGATGGTCGATCTTGACGGCAATTTCTTCAGAATATTCCGACCGCGACATCAGATCTCGCCCCAGAAACACCTCATTGTTGCCGCTTTCCAGCGCAAAGGGGCCCAGGTCAGACATGCCGTAGCGAGTCACCATTTCGCGGGCCAGGTCTGCGACCACGCGGATGTCGCCGCTCGCGCCGACTGTCACCTCCGGATCGCCAAATACTTCTTCCTCGGCGGCGCGGCCGCCCAGCGCAATGGTGATCCGGTCGAGCAGCCAAGCGCGGGTGTAGAGGCCGCTGTCGATCATCTCTTCGTTGAAGGTTTGCTGGGCAAAGCCGCCCACGCCGCCGGAGCGGGGGATGATGGTCACTTTGTTCAACGGGTCGGAGTTTTTCAGCAGGGTCATCAGCAGCGCGTGGCCGACCTCGTGGTAGGCGATCAGCCGCTTTTTCTTGCTGTCGAGCAGCGGCGTTAGCGTCATGCCCGTGGTGATGCGGTCGATGGCATCGTCGATTTCCAGTGCCGTGATTTCTTCCTTGCGGCGGCGGGCGGTGAGGATGGCGGCTTCGTTCAGCAGGTTTGCCAGGT
>NZ_DVEA01000414.1:0-2752 GCF_015295965.1 Thermoleptolyngbya sp. M55_K2018_002 | reverse complement strand
TCGCTGCGGGAAATCGACTCCACTAGCAGCGCCCCCATGCCCGGAACCCGAAAGACCTGTTCCACCACCAGCGACCCGGTAAACAGGCTGGGCAAATCCAGCGCCACCAGCGTCACCACGGGGATCAGCGCATTTCGCAGGGCGTGTGCCACCACGATGCGCCGCTTCGACAAACCTTTGGCGTGAGCGGTGCGGATGTAGTTTTGCGGCAGTTCGTCGAGCATGGCCGCCCGCACAAACCGCATTAGCGCTGCCGTTTGAAACAATACCAGCGTGGCGATCGGCATAATCGACTGCTTCAGTTGCAGCACGAAGCTAGGCCAATCGCGCACAACCAGTGTGCTGTCGTAGATGAAGGGCAGCCAGCGCCGCTGCACGCTGAACAGAATAATCATTAGCAAGCTGGTGACAAAGGTGGGCAGCGAAAAGCCCATCAGCACGACAGAAGTCAGCACCTGATCTGCAACAGAGTCGCGCCGTAGGGCAGAGAAGACCCCCAGCGGCAGGGCGATCGCCACGGACATGAGATACGACAATCCCGCGATCCACAGAGTCGTCGGCAGCCGCTGCACAATCAGCCCGCTGACGGGGCTACGGCTGGTGAAGGAATAGCCCAGATCGCCGCGCAGCAGTGCCCCTAGCCATTTCACGTAGCGGACGGGCAGGGGTTGGTCGAGGCCGAGCGATCGCCGGATGTTTTCCCGCACCTCTGCGGTGATGGCCGGATTGCTGGCAAATTCCGACATCGGATCGCCCGGAGCCACCGCCAAAATGGTGAAAATGACCAGGCTAATCGCCAGCAGCGTCAGCCCTAGCCCCAGCAGCCGCATCGCCACATAGCGAATCATCGCCTACTCTCCCAACAGCGAAAGCTGAGCCGGGTTAGCCGCCTCCAGCGCTGCCGCCTGCGCCAGTTCTCCCACCGCCCGCTCTACGTCGCCCCGACGATAAAGCAGCGTGCTGCTGCGGCCCCGCGCCACCACTTTTCCCTCAATGCCCAGAGACATCAGCAGTTTGGCGGCTTTCTTTTGCCGCTGCCCCAGCAGTTGCGCCGCATATTTCAAGGGCATCACCTGACGCGCAAACCGGGCCAGCAGCACCGTATCCTCTTCATTGCAGAGTTCTGTCAGCAATCGTTCGGCTAGCAGCCAGCAGGCCAGGGTATCCGCCGCTGCCCGGTGCGACGTATCGATGGGAAATTGAAAATGCTGCACTAGTTTGGGCAGACTGCGCGAGGGCAGATCGGGCAGCATCAGCCGCGATAGCTCTACGGTGCAAAGCTGCATTCGCTCAGGGCGCATAAACTCTACGCCCAGCCGTCGATATTCCGCCTGCAAAAAGCCGTAGTCAAATTCCAGATTGTGGGCCGTCAGCACACCCGTTTGCAGCAGCGGCAAAAAGTCGGGTAGCGCTTCGGCCGCTGTGGGAGCCGTTGCCACCATTTCCGGCGTAATGCCTGTAATCCGCACAATCTTGGCAGGAATCAGCGCTTCCGGGTTCAGCAGCGTAGACTGCTGCCGCTGCACTCCCTCCTCTAGGCTGGCGTGCAGCACCGATAGTTCTGTCATGCGATGCTTAAACGCCAGCCCGCCCGTCGTCTCCACATCCACCACCGTCAGCGGCTGTTGGCTCAGTTGGCGATAGTGCTGTAGCAGTTGGGGAGAGAGCATGGGGAAGAACGAAGAGGGAAGAACGAAGAGGGAAGAACGAAGAGGGAAGAACGGGTTTCCGTTTTTCGTTCTTCGTTTTTTATTCTCAATCTTCTTGTGCGGCTTGTCGCAGCATGGCCAAGTCGCCGCCACAGATAGCAAGCAGGTGGCGGGTAATTTTCTGGATGTCCCAGTCCCACCAGCGGATTTGCAGGAGTTCCTGGATCACTGCGTCGTCAAAGCGCTTGCGAATCAGGGCTGCGGGGTTGCCGCCGACGATGGTGTAGGGTTCTACGTTGCGCGTGACGACCGCACCCGTGGCGATAATGGCTCCGTCGCCCACCTGCACTCCCGGCATCAGCATCGCGCCGTAGCCGATCCACACGTCGTTGCCGATGATGGTGTCGCCTTTGTTGGGCCAGGAATCGGGCATGGCGTGTTCCCAGCCGTTGCCAAACACGGGAAAGGGATAGTTGGTGAACCAGTCGGTGCGGTGGTTGCCGCCGTTCATGATGAATTTGACATCCGAGGCGATGGAGCAAAACTTGCCGATGATCAGGCGATCGCCCTCAAAGTCAAAGTGATACAGCACATTGCGCTCAAAGTTCTCCGGGTTCTCAAAATCGTCGTAATAGGTGTAGTCGCCGACGATAATGTTGGGATTTTTAACGATGTTTTTCAGAAACGCCAGCCGGGTCTGGCCGGGGATCGGGTAGCGGGTGTTGGGGGAAGGGCCGGAGGTCATTTTGTTGCCTCAAATTATTGCGTCAAATTATTGCGTCAAATTATCGCCACGTTATCGCCTCAAGTTATCGCGTCAAATTACTGCCACGTTATCGCCTCAAAATTATCGCCTCAAATTATTGCGTCAAATTACTGCCACGTTATCGCCTCAAATTTATTGCCTCAAATTATCGCGTCAAATTATTGCCACGTTATCGCCTCAAATTTATTGCCTCAAATTATCGCCTTAAAAATCGCTGGCTCAACCGACTCACAAACGCATCCACCTCCGGCAGCCGTAGCCGCGTGGCAAACCACCCAAACACCAGCAGCCCTGCGCCACCTGCAAGACACAGATTCACCAGCAGCACGCCAAAGCC
>NZ_DVEA01000151.1:0-15404 GCF_015295965.1 Thermoleptolyngbya sp. M55_K2018_002 | reverse complement strand
AATGATGGTGGAACAGATAGTTCATCGGTGCTTCGTCGGGCAGGTCGGCCAGCGGTGCAGGGCTATTGTGCATCGTGCGATTGGGATAGAACCACAGCAGGTGTAGCTCTGGCGGAATGTCCACGCCGATCCGCGTACCGCTGGCAAAGTCTACCCGCAGGTAAAAATTCAGATGATCTACGCCATACCAGAGGCGTTGTACCTTGCTGCTGCGGTGCATGGTGCCGCGTGCGCCGCCGACCTCGATGCGCCCCGCCTTGTCCCAGTCCTGTTCGTCGGCGCGGCCGTCAATCATGGGGCTGATGAAGCTGTCGGGGCCGTGGCTGCGGGCGCGGGCGTGATCTTCGACGGGGCGGCGCACGTCTGGTGGCACAGGCTCGTTGAGGGCGACATACAGCGCTGTCAGGTGTTCGCGAAACAACTGGTCAAACATGGCATCCTGATTGGAGGAGTGCCCCTCGCCAAACCACCAGAACCAGTCCGATCCTTCGGCGGCGTAGAGCGCTTCCCAGGCTTCGGGGTTGGTTTCTTCGGTGGCTTCGGGATGGGCGGCGAGGACGGCGCGGGCCTGCGTCAGCAGATCCCAGGCGCGATTTTTGGCGGGGTCGCCGATCCAGGTGGTGAAGTTGCCGTCTACCCAAGAGCCGCTGTGGAGCGTGTCGGCGGGCAGCGTTTCTGTGGCGGGATATTGGTCGAGAAATTCGGCAACGGTGACGAGTTCGATTTCGCTGTGGTCGCTGAGCTTTTGGTAGAGCGCTTCCAAAAAGGGCTTGCCGTCGAGCGGGTAATATTCCCAGCAGTTTTCGCCATCGAGGGCAATGGTGACGAGCCAGGGCTGCTCCAGGCTGGTCTTGCCGTCGGATTGGTGGGATTTCAGCGTGTGGGCGATCGCCTCCAGATGGCTCACTAGGTCGTTTGCGGCCGCGTCTGGCTCCATCACGCCATAGGTAAAGCCGATCAGATCAGACAGGCGGTGATCGCGGAACACGATCGAGAGATCCCCATTGGGCGTTTCCAGGCGATAGGGGCGGTAGAGTTTTTCCGGTTCCAGCACGTTGCCATGCCCGTCGCGATGGAAAAAGTGCTTCAGCGTCCAGCCCAACACGGCTTCATCCGACACCAGCCATTCAAACTCCTGCGCCGCCACCTCCGGCAGAATTGCGGGACTAACCGACTGCTCCGACGGCCACAGCCCGCGAGGTTTGCAGCCAAACCGTTCCCAATACATCTGCTTGGCCCGCGCCAGGTGGCGGGGAATGTCTTCGGGCCACTGAAAGCGAAAGTTGGGCAAGGTCATATCGGGCACGGCCACCCGACCCGCATTGGTATCCGCCAGCAAAGGCAGGATGGGATGGGTGTAGGGCGTGGTGATCACCTCAAGCTGCCCCGTTTCCTGCATCTTGCGGTGGTGGGGAATAATGTGGCTGAGGATTTCCTTTTGCTTGGAATAGAGTCGCTGGCGATCGCTCAGGGTAAACCCGCGCCCTTGCTCTAGCCATTGCGAAATCTCTGGATCGCCCCAAAACAGCGGATCAATCCACGCCAGGTTATGCCACGCCAGCAGGTCGCTATAGTCCTGCGAGCTCCAGTGTTCCAAGCACCACTCGCGCCCGTTGTCCTGCCGCTGATAATACAGTTCGGCGTAGCGCGGATGCGGGTCAATCAGCGTGCGGTGGTTGCCATCGAAGAAATGCTCGATAATAAACCGCTTCTGCTCTTGATCGAGAGTGTCTTCGGGGGATAGCGCCAGCGTCAGGTACGGGTCAAACGCCGTTCCCGCTACGTAGTCTTCGATCTGCATCATCAGCGAAGGCACCAGGTTCACCGTTTGATGGAGCTTGGGAAATTGCTCCAAAATCAGGATCAAATCCAGGTAATCCTTTGTGCCGTGCAATCGCACCCAGGGCAAACGATATTGTCCGGCAGTCCGGCTTTTGTAGAGCGGCTGATGCTGATGCCAGATAAAGGCGACGTAGAGAGGGTAGGGCATATCAACGTTCAGTTTAGTAACGTTCGGTAATGTGTGGTGGCGAATCGACTCGAAAGCAAAAGGCAGGGAACCCGAATCGTCCCTGCCTCAGAGTCTACCAACACCTGGATCGGTGCAGTGTAGCAAATTTTCAGAATTTTTTTATGGTTTTAATTCGAGGTGTTACAACACCTGTTCGACTTCAACAATTTCGGGAATGCTTTCGCGCAGCTTGCGCTCGATGCCCATCTTCAGCGTCATTGCAGAGCTGGGGCAAGAGCCGCAAGCCCCCTGGAGCCGCAGCTTGACGATGGGCCCGTCCAGTTCTACTAGTTCCACATTGCCGCCATCGGACATGAGGTAAGGGCGCAGTTCGTCCAGCACCTTTTCTACGTTGTCGGTTGTCAGTTCCATAGTTGTCACTCGTTTTTATCTGAAGAGGCGATCGCCCAGAAGTATTTATCTCTATTGTAGGTGACTGGAGGAAGTCGCTTCTGGTCGCTTTTGCATCTCTCTGGCGCAACTGCTGCTCTCCAGACACCCACTCAGGTTTTCAACCAAGGGGGTTCAACCCCTCATCTCCGTAGATCTTCAGAGGCTTCTATCCTTCCGGGTTTTCTAAAACTATTAATAAAGGGAGTCATTTGAACTCCCAGGTGCGATAGTAAACACGGAGCCTGCCATCGATGATTTCAAGCGTGTACAAGATGGACAACCGCTTCGATATCCAGTTTGAAGATGGCGCTGTGGCGGCTGTTCTGCGGGCTGAGGCAGATCGCGAGTTGCCCCTGGTGCTTGACCAGTTGGGCTTAGTCAAGAAGCGGCCTGTGCTGGTGGTGGTCGGCGGCGCAGGCAAGCTGAGCCGCGACGATCAGGCGCAAGTGCGATCGCTCTTTGTAAAAGTTTTAGCGCCCCTAGCGGAAACCCTCGGTGCAGCCGTGATTGATGGCGGCACTGATGCGGGCATTATGCGGATGATGGGGCAGGCGCGTCGCCGCACCCACGGCGGCTTTCCGCTCATTGGCATTGCGCCAGAGCAGATGGCGATTTTGCCAGGGGGACGTGCGTCCCACCCTGATGCCGCCAATCTAGAGCCAAACCATACGCATTTTGTTCTGGTGCCTGGTCGCTATTGGGGCGACGAGTCTGCCTGGATCGCTCGACTGGCCAGCGCCCTGTCCGATGGCTTTCCCTCGCTGACGGTGCTGATCAACGGCGGCGAAGTCACCTGGAGTGATGCGTCGCACAATGTGGGGCAGGGCCGTCCGCTGCTCGTTGTGGCAGGCAGTGGCCGCACCGCCGACGCGCTGGCCGATGCGCTGACTGGAAAAATCACCGATGAACGCGCCCGCAAACTAGTGGCATCGGGGCTGATGCAAGCCGTTGATCTGCGTAGCTCAGAAAAGTTGTCCTGTGCGATTCACGAGATTTTATCGAGTAAAATCCTCTCATGAGGACTTTAGCTCCACAACCCAGGGTGCATTATGGCTAGCAAAGACCCCTACCGCGAGCAGCTCAAGCAAGACTTTGGGAGCTTGTTTAACACCTTGGAGCTAGATGAAGCCCAGCAGCACTACCTGCGATCGCGCTGGCTGGATCAGGTGCTGTGGATGGAGAACAAGGCCGGCAGGGCACGCGATCGCTACTATCGGCTGCGGCTGACCACGATTATTGGCGGCGTGCTGGTGCCAGTGCTGGTGAGCCTAAATAACGTTGATAACCGCAGGGCAGATGCCATTATCCGCTGGTCTACGGTAGGCATCAGCACGGTGGTTGCGGCCTGTGCAGCAGTCGAGGAATTTTTCAAGTACGGCGAACGCTGGCGACACTACCGCCGCAGCGTAGAGTCACTGAAGACACAGGGCTGGCAGTTTTCTCAACTGACTGGGCTATACACACAATACCCCACCCATGAAGAGGCGTTCGACTTCTTCGCCAGCCAAGTTGAGGATATTATCCAAAAAGACGTAGAAACCTACTCAACGACCGTTGCCACTGCCAAGAGACACGAAGACTCTGCCCAGCAGAGAGGGTTCTAAGTTTGAAAAGGTATCGCCTGTAATGTTAAGCACTCAGAGATCCCCCCTAGCCCCCCTTAAAAAGGGGGGAAACCGCCTTAAAGTCCCCCTTTTTAAGAGGGATTTAGGGGGATCTTGCACGCTTTGCTACAAACAGTAGGGCTTTTCAAACATCCTCTAAGAGCGATTCTCGGTTTTAGATTTGCGATTTTTGGAATTTTCGATTGGGATTTTCGACTGGATGGAGCAGCCATACAGCTCGCAATGCAGCCATGTGGAGAGGGGCTATTCCCGCTTCAGCCAGATGCCCCGTAGCCCCGCCCGCGTCGCGCCTTCATAGTCTTCTCTGAAACTGTCGCCTACGTGCCATGCGGCATTGGGCGGGCAGTCGTGCTTTTTCAGCGCCAGTTGAAAGATTTGAGCATCTGGCTTGGATACGCCTGCTTCGGTGGAAATCGTGACCGAGGAGAAGTAGTTGGCCAAATCCAGCGCTTCCAGCACGCTGTGAATCCGGGAGTCAAAGTTGGACAACACGCCCAGTTCCACACCGCGATCGCGCCACTGGCCTAGCGTGGCCAGCGTGTCGGCATAGACAAACCACGGGTCTGCGGCAGCGAAGTGGTCGTAAAGCGCACTGAAGAAAGCAGAAAAATCCGCAAACTGGTTCAGCACGCCAACTTCTTGAAATGTCTCAGCGGCGATCGCCCACCACCAGGCATATTCCCGGTCGGGAATCTCCGTCGGGTCGGTTCCTGGAAACGCCATCGGGGTTGCCGCCTTAAAGCTTTTGAAAAACGCCCGATCCACCGCCGCTGCATCCACCGTCACCCCAAACCGCTTGGCCAGATCGGCATACACCGCACCCACACTGCCGCGAACACCAAACAGCGTACCAACTGCATCAAAGAAAATGACCTTGGGGAGGGGCATTGGGGAAGGGGGGATGAAAGAAGGAAGAACGAAGAAGGAAGAACGAAAAAGGAAGAGGGAAGAACGAAGGAGGAAGAACGAAGAACGAAGAGGGAAGAAGGAAGGTGAAAGTTGGGGGTTGGGGTTGGCGGATTAATGCGCTGGGGAGAGACGAGCGAAGCAGCCCTAAGGGGCGCTAAAGCAAGGAGTCGGAAAGAACACAGAACAGAATCTCTATCTTTTTTCGCTCTTCCCTCTTATCTTTTCGTTCTTCGTTCTTCCTTTTTCCCTTTCCCCCTTCAGCTTGCCAGCAGATCCCGAATCGGTTTCGTGATCCAGTTCAGCCCTACTTTGATTTGATGGTCGAAGGTGGGCATCCGATAGAGGTAGGCGAGGCGGCGGAAGAGATGCGCGGCGGGGCCGTCGAGGGAAACGCCGAGGCCCGTGAGGGTGGCTTCTGTGGTGCCAAGAGAGAGCATCTCACCTAAGTGCTGATAGCGGAAGGGCAACAGGGGGCGATCGCTCAGAGAAGCCCACACGTTCCACCCCGTATAGTCTGCTGCCTGAAACGCGGCCTGAGCCGTTGCAGGCACTTTTTGACCGTCGGCATCCTTCATCTCGGCCAGGTCACCCAGCGCAAAGATTTCAGGGTAGTCTACCACTTGCAGGGTCGGGGTGACGAGGAGTTGCCCGCGCTCGGTCTGGGGCAGGGGCAGGCTTTTCACAAAGTCTGGCACTTTGTTGCCCACCGTCCACATCACAATGTCTACCGGAAGGGTGTCCACTTTGCCGCGATAGTCTAGCGAGATGCTGTCTGCGGTCACCTCGGTCACCTGGGTTTCCAGGTCGATCCAGACTCCGCGCTTTTCCAATGCTTTTGTCGCAGCGTCGCGGTTAAAGCTGGGAGAGTTTCTCAAGATCTGGTCGCCCAACTCCACGAGGCGCACCCGGCCGCGATCGCCCAGCCGGTCTGCCAGCTTGCAGGCCAGTTCCACGCCGCTGTAGCCCGCGCCCACAATGGCCACACGAATCCGGTCGGCGGGAGAGGCTTCGAGGATTCTCAGCCGCTCTTGCAGCCGATAGGCATCGTCAATCGAGCGGAAGGGAATGGCGTGTTCTGCTACGCCGGGAGCCATCGTCAGGGGCGTTTCGCCGCCCAGCGCCAGCACGAGGCGGTCATAGTCCAGCGTTGCGCCATCCTGAAGCTGAACCTGACGCGCGGTGACATCGATGTGGGCAACGGCTCCCTGGCGAAACTGGATGCCTGTGTTGGCCAGCAGTTCAGAAAACGGTGGGGCCACTTCCCAGGTTTGCAGTTCCCCAGTCACCAGTTCGTAGAGCAGCGGCAAAAACAGGAAGCGATCGCGCTGATCCACCAGCACAATCTCTGGCTTTGCGTCTGTCCAGGGCAACTGGCTGAGGCGCAGGGCAGTGTATAGCCCTCCAAACCCGCCGCCCAGAATGCAGATTCGATTGGAACGTTGGGTCATACGTAAACGTTGAAATCGGACATCACCCCTAGGATATCGCAGGTTAGGACTTACGCAGTTGAACGATTTCTCGCGGGCGCGGCCCGCGAGAAATCGTTCAAAACCCAGGAAACTTATTGCAAGAGTGCCCGTCCTGACAGGTTTTGGAGGGGCGGGGTTTCAGGTCAAAATTTTGGAACGCTCAGGATTTCCACCCAGCGGCGGCGCGATCGAGGACGTAGGCGGCGACGGACTTGATTTCTTGGGCAGTCAGCTTGTCTTTGTAGGCAGACATATTCGCCTTGCCGTTGGCGACAATTTGGGCGATCGCCTCCACCGTGGCATAGCCGTTCTTTTCCAGCGCGGGCTGTTTCAGATTCTTGCCGCGCCGAATGATATTGCCCCCGTTGACATGACAGCCCGCGCAGTGAACCTCGAACACGGCTGCACCCGTCTTTAGATCAGCGGCGTGAACGGGAAGTGACGGGCTAAAAACCAGTAAAAAAGACAGCAGCGCGATGAGAAAAAGACGCATTTTGGAATTTTAGATTTTAGATTTTGGCTTTTAGATTTTAGATTTTAGCCTGAATGCCCAACTGCTTATTCCTTGAGCGCGGCTACCGGGTCGAGGCGGCTGGCGCGGAGAGCAGGGAACAGACTAGCTCCGATGCCAACGAGCAGGGCAGAACTCATGGCTACCGTAGTAGTGCGGGGGTTGAATTGGTAGGGCAGGTCAAACTGTTGGGCGACGAGTAGCGTGAGTCCGTGAACCGAGGCGATCGCCACCAGTCCCCCCATCGAACTCAGCAGCACTGCTTCCAGCACAAACTGCACCAGAATCTCCTGCTGGGTTGCGCCAATGGCACGGCGGATGCCAATTTCCGATGTGCGCTCAGTTACGGCGGCAATCATGATATTGGCAATGCCAACCCCGCCCACCAGCAGCGAAATTGCGCCGACGGCCGCCAGGGCCCGGGAAGTCAGCTTCAGCATGTCTTGCTGCTGCAAGATCTCTTCAACGTTATTCCAGGTGTAAAATCGATGCCCCCCGTAGCGCTGTTGCATCAGCGTCTTTACCTGATCTTCCAGCGGTTTGATCTGGTCAAGCTGCTTGGGACGAACGCGCACGGCATCCATGCCGCGATCGCCCGTGAGCGCACTATAGAACGATAGCGATACCAATAACAGACCGTCTCGATTCGTGCTTTCGGGATTAACCTTGCGGTGGATTACGCCGACTACAGTAAACGGCTGACGATTCACATAAACCTGCTCTCCGACCGCCGGGGTGTCTTGAAACAGGGATGCTGCTAACATCTGATCGATCACGGCAACCGGACGGTAAGCCGCCAGATCGGCGGACGTAAAAAATCGCCCCACCTGCAACCGATTGCCGGAACTGCGGAGATAGTCGGTGTCTACTGCAACGAAGCTGGGCCGGGCGCGGCGATCGCGGAATAGCGCCTCTCTCGGCCCATCCCACTTTAGCCCGCTGACCACGGCCGCCTGAGGCAAGCGCTGCTGCAAGTAGGCAATATCGCTCTGCTGAAGCGACACCCAATCATTGCCGCCCATCCACTCTGGAATCGCCGTCACCTGGGGAGCTTCCTGGTCGGCTAGGCGGCGGGCAATCACGGCGCGGCTAATGTCGCCGACGTTTAGCGTGGCGCTAACGGCAGCAACACCCATCAGCGTGCCCAGGGTCGTCAGGAGCGATCGCACAGGGTTGCCGCGCAGCGATCGCCAGGTCAGCATCAACAAATCTCCTGGCGCAAGGCTCACGGTTCGTCCTCCGTCGATTCTGGTTCCGCGTTGCCGCCAGATGCGTCTAACGAGTTTGCAGGCACAACGGGCATTCCCGGAGTCAGCAGCACGTCTGGCGGCGGCACAATGACGCGATCGCCCGGCCGCAATCCCCTCGTCACTTCTACCTCCGTCAGTCCCTCCAGCCCCAGTTCCACGGGCTGCTGCTGGGCCCGCCCGTTGCCGTCCATCAGCCAGACAAACGAATTTGCGCCATTGCGCTGCAACGCCTCGATCTCCAGCGTCACGGCATTCTGGCGCTGTTGTAGCACCAGTTCCACATTGACCGAACTGCCAGGAATCAGCCTTCCTGTTGGGCGATCGAGGCGAATCGTCGTCGGCACGGTGGTCTGGGCAGATTGGGACTCACCAGACTCAGAGGCGATCGCCTGCGGATATAACTCCACCACGCGCCCCAGATACACCGTTGGGTCGGGCCCAATCACCGTTACCCGCGCCGTTTGTCCGGGTCGCACCTGCGCCGCATTCAAAGTGGAAAGCTGCAACTTCACCAATTCCTGGCGCGGATCGCCCAGCGTCAGCAACTCCGTCCGGCGCTCTACGCCGTCCCCGTCTTTCACGCTCAGCCCCAGCACCACGCCGTCCCTCGGTGCCGTAATGATGGTGTCCTGAAGTTCCTGCTGGGTGCGTCGCTGCTGCAACTGCAAACTCTGGAGTTCTAATCGAGCCGTCTTTACGGCCGTCTCTGCATCCCGCAGCGCTGCCAGCGATCGCCGCACCTCTGTAGCCTGCTGCTGCACCCGTTCCCGCGAAATTGCGCCTGCGTTGGCCAGCCCTTGCAGCGTCGTCAATTGCTCCTGATCGGCGCTCAGTTGTGCCCTGGCTTCGTCAATCTGCATCTGGCTGCGGGCCAGGGTTTCCGCCTGCTTTGCAGCTTGCAATTCCTGCTCTAGCAGGGCCGTTTGGCGATCGGGATTCCGCAGCACGATCAGCGTTTGCCCCTGCTCGATGCGATCGCCCGGAGCCACCAGCACCTGCTCTACTGCCCCTTCCAGCGGCGACAGCAAAGTTTGCTGCCCGCCCAGCTCCAGCGTGCCGCTTTCGTTAATGACGGTTTCTACCGTATCCCGCTCTATCGTCAACAGGCGCACCGCTACTGGCTCGGGCCCCCGACTGGTCACCCAGGCATACACCGCCCACCCGCCCAAACTCAGCAGCGCCAATGCGCCCGAAGTTAAGATCAGACGCGACCCAGTTTTGAAACGATAAACCGACTTTTCAGGAGGGGTAGACCGGGAGGGAGATGCAACCGGAGGAGGCTGGAGCATAGCAGTAAATCTAAAGGGCGATCGCTCATATGATATCTCTATCCGATATCACATGAGAATATTTACTAACTACACAAAAAGCAGCCAGGATTCCGGAGCTAGGGCCTATGAACGGAAGGGGGTAGAACCAGAAAGCCGCGTCCTCCGGCAATCCTGCTACGATCCCATGCCCTCAAGATCCTATCACCTCAAGATCCCATCACCTCAAACCCACTCACCTCCAAAACCGGGCCAATCATGGCAATCGACATCACATCGTCGCGAACCTTGCCCGTCACGCGCACCTGCTGACCTGCCTTCAGCAAGCCCTCTGGCGCGTTTTTCATGATTTCATAGGTGCCCTGCTCGGTCTTCAGCGCCCACGCGCCCATGCCAAGGGTAGATTTTTCAACAGTTCCTTCCAGGGTCAACATGATGGCTTTATGGCTTAGATGGCTTAGATGGCTTAGATAACTAACTAGGTCTCTTAACGGGGAGGGGCGGGTCTAGGCGGGGCATTGGGCGGCACGAATCAGGCGGATTTGAGCCAGGGTAAAGACGACAGGGATGACGCGGGCATAGTTGGTGGCGATCGCCCGCCAGCCCAAATCTGCAAAGAACCAGGCCCACAGCGCCGGCCCCAGCACCGCCAGCACCGAGCGCACAGCCCCATATCGAGCAGCGCTAGCGGCCATGCCGCGATATGCGGCCCGCACCGCAACCTGATTGGCGATCGCCCCGCCGGCCTGTTTTGCTGCTTGGTAGGTCGCCGCGTGCAGCGCAAACTGACGCGCCATCATTTGCAGCAGCCACGGCCGCACCACCGCACTCAGCGCCAGCGCACTACCGCCCTTCATCAGCAGGCTGGATGGGTTGGTTTGCAGCGACGGCGGAAGTTGGCGAGTTAGCTCAGAATGGGACAGCGACTCCTGCAATTCGCTGTTTAATACCCGCTGCTCAGCCGGGGGCAACTGCTGCCACGCCCGCTGGAGCAACGTCAGAAAAATCTCCGCTTCTAGCTCTGCGGTGGACAGGCTGAGGGAATAGGGAATTCGCAAATAGCGGCAAATCTGGATCAAGACCTGGCGATAGGTGACGTGGCGCGTCTTGCCCTGCAACACCGTTATCCCGTCCGCCGCCAAAAACCGAAAGCGCTGCTCCAAATCGCTCAGCCAGCGATCGCGCTCCTGGCTACACACCGCCACGGGGTCGGGCGTATACACATAGTCCAGCGGGTTTAGCTTGCGGCAGAACAGGATCTCGGTCAGCACTTCCAATTCCTCTTCGGTCGCCAGTTCCAACGCTGCCCTTAGCTCGTCCACGCTGCCTCCTCCCCCACGGTTCAACAAAGAGTCCGACAATATCAAAGTCTGACAATAATCTGACAATATAAAGTCTGACAAAGAGTTCTACAAAAAAGAGCCTGACAAAGAATCCTAACTAAAGAATCCTAACTGCTGTTGCACTGACCTGATTCTATCTGGCAGGCTCCGGTTTTGGCGTAGTTCTATGAAGAATTGCCAAACCCCTGGATATTAACCGTGCTGCATGGGACGATTCCTCCCTCACCTCCTCGCGTCCTGAGTATGCGTTTGTCCTGAGGTAGAGAAGCGGGCGATCGCGCTGGGACGCATCCCAGTTCTGCAAGTTTGCCCTCATCCCCCAGCCCCTCCTCCCTTTTGGGAAGAAGGGGAACTGGATTGGAAGTCCCTCTCTCGCTTTGGGAGGGGATTGAGGGTGAGGGTTACAAAAGTGGGATGCACCTTCGCGCAGAGATTGCTAGCAGTGACTCCGCTCATCAAGCCAGTCGATTCCGTTCAGCCAGTCAGTCATGCAAGTAAGCGGAGATATCTGCCTCAGAAGCTATCTTGATGCACCGATCTCAAGCAGGTTTCTGATTGCAACCCCCAGGCTGCCCACGATCCTCCTGAAGATGACCAAACGGGTTGCATTCAATTTGCCCACAAGCCCTGTCAAAAAAGTTGGTTCCAAACTCGTTATTTGATATAAACTCATCGTCTATATAGATGGGTTAATGAATGGCTCATCTATATGGACAAATGCTAACAAGCAATGGTTTGGCTAAACATTTAGCCGCGATCAGAAGGTGAAATCGCTCTAGCGCCAGAGTGAAATGAGCTTTCTCGAACGCTGCTTAGAAAAATGTATGGCTTTATCTATCTCGTTGTAACATGGGGGCAAGCTACAGCGTTTCTGAGGCAGGTCTAAAGCAAGTGAAGGTGTGAATTATCATGATCCTTGCACAAGGCATAGAGGGTATGCTTCAGCTAGCCAGCAAACGCTGTGAAGTCAAAAGCTAGAGCAATGTCCTGAGTAGAAGTTCCAGATGAATGGGGTCTTCGGCCAGGCAAGGCGCAATGTTTCTAAATCGCTCGTTTTAGAGTTTAAGTGAATGAGTAGAAAAAAGAAGATCGAGCCACTGACAGGAGAATCTCTGTTGGCTAAGGTGAAGCAACTGGAAAACCTTACCAAGGAAGAGAAGGCTAGGGAGTGCGGATACTATACCGTTACTAAAAATGGTGTAGAGCGGGTCAATATGATGAAATTCCTGAATGCGTTGATTGATGCTGAGGGAATCGAGCTAGACAGCAAATCTGCGACAAATGGTCGCGGCGGACGCAGCGCCAGCTATCGCATTACGGTGCAGTCTAACGGAAACTTGCTGATTGGCTCTGCCTACACCAAGCAGATGAATTTGCAGCCCGGAGACGAGTTTGAGATTTCTCTTGGGCGAAAGCATATTCGCCTAAAGCAAATCGATGAAGACGGCGTAGTTGAAGAGTAGCCTCAGGTTAATCAATCAGAGTTTCCTGACACCGAACTTCCTGACCGTGAGTCCTCTACCCAAGATTTCGGATCGTCAGGCAGTTAGGTCAGGCACTTTCTATTCACACTTCGATTGCATACTCCGGTTGATCAAAGGTCGATGTGATCAAGGGTTGACGAGCGGGGGTTCGTCAGGTATGCCTTGCTCAATGCCCTTCGCTCAGTCGTCCCTAGGATCGTTTCTATTAGTGCGGCAGATGAGGTTTCTCTAATTCATTTGCCGCATTTCCATTGCCATTATTGCGAGGCGATCGCCGCGCTATCTAATGCGCCCTATCTCATGCCTGATCTGATGCCCGCTGATGCCCCAATCTTGATGCACGAATCGTCTTCAGGCTGCACTCAGCAAAACGGATCTGCCCAGCAGTCGATACAGGCGGACTTGCTGCTTAGTTGCTTGGGTAATCGCAAATAACTCAATGCCCCAATGGGCGGCGTATTCTTTTGCGAAACGTCTTGCTTGCTTAGCAGATTCAGCTTGAATGAGCAGTTCATCGGCTAGCTCGGTTGTGCCCAAGTAGGCAAACTCTGCCAGATACACTGCGGCTGGCTGTTTGACGCTGGGTTTAACACTGGGTTTGACACTGGATAAAAGCGTTTGATGTTGGGGCATGGCGTGTATTGCAGAATTGTGGGGGTTATCTTCAAAGATGCACTTTGACGCACTTTCAAAGGTGCATCTCTAAGGATGCAATGTACGCTAGACCAAATCAGTTGGGTCTAACATCCTGGAACCAGAGAGTTTGAACAGAGTTTGAGCGGATTCAGGCTCTAGATTTCCTGAACCTGTGTCATGAGAAACCAGTAGGATTACCCAGTAGGATTGCGAATTTTGCAGTTCGGCTGTCACGGATCTCTAAGTCTAGTGTGCCCGGTTTCCCGGAGATGGCAACAGGGGCGATCGCCCTCCTCCACCCGAAATTTACAGAAGGCGATCGCCCTTGGGGACATTGCTTCATACATCCGGGCTTTGCAAGTCAGGCAAACTGCTGAGAGCCAGACACAATTCTCAGATCACAGACGGGGCGATGGCCAGGGAATATTCGGATCTTGGGCCAAGTGACGAGCGACCGCTGCGGCACCGTCTTGATTCAGGTGGCTGGGGTCGGCGAAGTATTGATTGCGCGTGGGCCAGAGCAGGCTCAGGTCGCGGAAGAGAAACCGCTGCTGGGTGGCGATCTGCTGCATATGCTGGCGAAACTGCTGCTCGCGGCGACGACGCAGCGGATCGAGGTAGTCCTGAGTCAGCGGCAGGCTGACGAATACGAGGGGAATCTGGCGATCGCGCACATAGCTGGCCAGCGCCACCGTCGCCTGGGTCTGGGAGCCAGTAAGCTGAAACGGCGTGTAGTTGCTGTCGTATTGGCCAGCAACGCGGGGAAACTGGCGGTAATACGTGGCGGGGTTGAACTGGGTGGCGATCGCCTCGAAGCCATCCGCCCGCAATCCCGAATTTGCAGGCACATCGGGCAACACCACCACCGAGGCTACTTGGCTCGGCGCGGGCAGCGTCGGATCGAGAAACGACAGACAGACGGGCGACTCCGCCAGCAGCGCATCCCCCGGAAACGCCTGCTGTGGAGCGGTCAGATCAGGAACCATCTGCAACGGTGTCAGCGTGGACTGAAGATCCAAGAAAAAGTTCGCCGCGTCGGGATTCGACCAATCTATAGAGGAGGATAGAACAGGCTCTAGGTGAGGCGTTTGACCTTTTTCTTCTTTGCGATCGCCCCCAGAAATTTGCCCCGTGACTTGCCCCGTGGTTGCAGCGGGCGATCGCGCGTCTGTGGGGGCGGGGATCGATGCTTGCGCCGTTGCGCCAGGGGCCGCTGGGTTGCCCACAGGCTTTGCCAGCACCGGAATTGGCGGAATCTCCAGGCAAATTTCGGGCGGCTGCTCGGCGATCGCCTGCGACAGGGGCACAGGCTCCGGTGGAATCGTCCGCACACGCGCCGCCAACTGGCGATAGCCCGCTGAAGACGCAATGCCGTTAAACGTGACATCTGCCTTGGCGCTGTTAAACGCTCGCAGCCCGTCCGCCCAGATAATCAGCCGGGGCAAGCGATCGGGCGGCAGCACTTGCCGAACGACCAGATCCATGACACGAGCCGTCGCGCCGTTGATGCTGAAATTGTAAATCCGCAGGTTAGGTCGCCCCCGTTCTGCAAGCGCCTGCCGCAACACCGCCGGATCGATGCCCTGCAACGCCCGCGAACTGCCGATAATCAGCACGTCGGGTGTGCCCTCGGTCATGACATAGTGCGAATAGAGCCGAATCTGGTGATCGAGCCGTTGACTATTGAAAGAGGGAAAATTCGGTAAATACTGCGGTGAATCTGGCAAAGGATCTGCCGACGCGGGCGGCAGGCTGACCGTAGACAGGAGCGGCACTAGAGGCGGTAGGGTGGCGATCGCCCCAATTTCATGGGCCTCCACAGGCAAAATCGGCATCGACCACAGCGGCACGACTAGCGCCGATCCCGCCGCCCAGCCCAGATGCATTTTAACCAAATGCAGTTTTATAAGTTGAATCAAGGCGATTTTTAAGCCGCGATAGATGAAATTGCCAGCATTCATAGCGCTGTCACGCTCAGACGCGATTCGTCGCACAGCATTACTCAATTACTATAGATCCCCTGCCGAAATGAAAGCGAACTTGACACTTTGGCAGATTCTTAGCGAGAATAGTTAACTGTTGTTTATGCGCTCGGATCAGGTTCTAAACAGCGACGGGGCATTGCTGATTAGCGGCTTTCTCTGGCGCGGCCTGTACGGCGATCGCTTTAACGAAAATGACCTACGCAATTGTCGAAACGAGTGGAACCCAACTGCGGGTAGAGCCGGGTCGGTTCTACGATGTAAACCGCCTGGATGTGGGTGAAAACGAGAAAGTCACCCTGGATCGGGTGCTGTTTGTGGAAAATGATGGCGAAATTTCGGTGGGGCAGCCGCTGGTGGCTGGAGCAACCGTCGAAGCAACCGTAATGCGCCACCTGCGGGCCCGCAAGATCATCGTCTACAAAATGCGCCCTAAGAAGAAAACCCGCAAAAAGCAGGGCCACCGCCAGGATTTGACTCGCCTGATGATCGACGCAATTAACTTGGGCGGTGCGGCTCCGGC